>NZ_CP018863.1:4500000-4762081 GCF_002849715.1 Arthrobacter crystallopoietes | reverse complement strand
CATGATGGTTCCGCTCGTGTTCGGTGTTTTGCCCCTCACCGTGTTGTTCGCTGTATATCCGGGACTGGCCCTGATCAATCTGCGCTGGTGAAGGTGCCGCAATGAGAATTCCAACAACGGATCAAAGGTAAAGAAGGCGGAAAATGAACAAGTATTCCTTCACTCTGAAAGCAGCTGTACTGCTGTCGATAATGCTGGCACAGCTCGCCGGTCGGTTCCGGACGGTTGTGTCCGGCGAGGACCCCGAGCGTGGCGATGTGCCCGGGTGGGTCATGATCACCCTAATGTCCGCGGTGCTGGTGGCCGGGATCCTCGCCATTGCCAAGCCCGCGCTCGAAGGACTTTTCAACGATGCCATGGGACGCGTCAGCCAGCCTGAACCTGAGCCACTGCGATGACGAAGTAGACCACCGGTACGAGCAGCAGCGCGCCAAGGAAGACGAACTCCACAACAGCACTGCCCCGCTCCGCAGGATCGTCAGGACCTGCCGCCGCTGTCAGACGCCGGCGAAGTTTGTCGGGCCACCTTGACGGGCGGTATTTGCTATCGGGACAGTGCCGCATGGCCCTCCACCTCCAATCCGCCTGCAGGACCCACCAGTCCGACCGCTGGCAACGGAGCGTTTACCGTCACCCGAAGTGTCCTGATTCCCCCGCGTTGGATCTCCTCCACGTGTACGTCCGTGGCATAGGCAGCGTTCAGGGAGCCGGTGATCAGGGATACCGTGCGGCCCCGGGCGTCTTCCGGCCCGCGATCTGCCAAGGCACCGTAGCGGCCCCGGAACCGGCGGCATCGATCAAGGTGTTCCGCACATGCAGAACAAGGGCCAACTGCATGATCGAAACGAAGATCAGCGTCAGGACGCCGCCGACCAGCACGAAATCCACAGCCGCTGAGCCACGCTCGGAGCGAAGACCGGCCGGAGCGCGCAGCAGCGTTATCAAGCGGCGCATATCAAACGGTGCGCCCGTTCCAACCTTGAGCGACGGTACCGTCCGCAGCGCCGTTCAACGCCATCTTGCGGATACCGGCGCAGCGGGCCGGTTCGAAGGCCTGTCCATCAGCCCCGGCACCGGTTCGCCGGAAAGCCGCACAGCCCACGTTGTCCTCTCCGCCGTGGTGCATCCTCCCATCGTGAACTTCCTGGTTCCGGCTGGTGTGCCGATCACCGTGTCCAGCGATGCCCGTTCGGAGCTGCGGCGCTGATAGAAGGTGCCAGCGCTAGATGGATGCCAAGCCGCGGGCAGCGCATCGGCGTTCCCGGCATGGCGTAGGCTTGGAGAACCATGGCTGAGATCGACTTTCCCGCAGAAATCCGCGCCCTGCGCGCCACCTATGACTCCATCGAGGCAGTGACCGATGTCGAAACCATCCGCAAGGACATCGCAGAGCTGAGCGAGCAGGCCGGCGTGCCCGATCTCTGGGACGATCCCGCCGCAGCACAGCAGATCACGTCAAAGCTCTCGCACCGCCAGTCCGATCTTGAACGGCTGGAAAAACTTGAGGCGCGGATCGACGATCTGGAGGTGCTCGTTGAGCTGGGCCAGGGTGAGGATGACGCCGACTCGATGGCGGAGGCAGCCAGCGAGCTGGCGGCATTGAAGAAAGCGCTCGCCCAGCTCGAAGTCGTCACCTTGCTCTCGGGCGAGTACGACGAGCGGGAAGCTGTTGTCACGATCCGCGCTGGCGCCGGCGGCGTTGACGCAGCCGATTTCGCGGAAATGCTCATGCGTCTGTACCTGCGCTGGGCGGAGCGCCACGGGTACCCCACGACAGTACTGGACACGTCCTATGCCGAAGAAGCAGGGCTGAAATCGGCGACCTTCGAAGTCAAGGCACCTTACGCCTTCGGTACGTTATCGGTCGAGGCCGGTACCCATCGCCTGGTACGGATCAGTCCTTTCGATAACCAAGGCCGGCGCCAGACGTCCTTTGCCGCGGTGGAGGTGATCCCGCTGATCGAGCAGACGGATTCCATTGATATTCCGGACAACGAGATCAAGGTCGACGTTTTCCGTTCTTCCGGACCGGGAGGACAGTCGGTGAACACCACGGACTCAGCCGTGCGGCTGACGCACCTTCCCACCGGCATCGTGGTTTCGATGCAGAACGAGAAATCGCAGATTCAGAACCGCGCCGCCGCGCTTCGCGTGTTGCAATCCCGGCTGCTGCTGCTGAAAAAAGAGCAGGAAAACGCGGAGAAGAAAGCCCTCGCCGGGGATGTCAAGGCATCCTGGGGTGACCAGATGCGTTCCTACGTACTGAATCCTTACCAGATGGTCAAAGACCTGCGTACCGAACACGAGGTCGGTAATACGTCTGCCGTATTCGACGGGGAGATCGATGATTTTATCGACGCCGGTATCCGCTGGCGTGCGAACACCCGCAACTCCGCGGAATAGGGCCCTGCTGGGCCGGCGGAGCCGGCCAGGAATCCAGTCGCACGCTGGGCTCAACCGGCGTTTCTGGCCGATGCCAGGGACGCGGGGTGAGATGAATCACTATACAATTGTGAGGCAAGCGAACGCCTGCGCCGTTGCCGCCGGCGTTGATTCCGTGCCTGCTGTCACGAGGAAGAATGCCACGCAGATGGGTGCATTGCCGACCACGGCTTCCTGCCACGGGCCTTGCCTGAACGACACGCCCGCTAGGGGCCTGCAGGTAAATTCCAAGGCGTACTGCATATAGTCAGTACGCCGATGATTTTTCCTTCAACCATAGGCCCGAGCCGTCGGCAGCTGTATTTGGGCACGAAGTAGTCATGATTAGATTCGACAACGTCACTAAGATTTACGACCAGAACACGCGACCCGCTCTGGACAAGGTCAGCCTTGAAGTGGACCGCGGGGATTTCGCGTTCCTGGTTGGAGCTTCGGGATCAGGGAAGTCCACCTTCATCCGGCTGGTCCTCAAGGAGGACCGGGCTACCCGTGGCTCCGTTTACGTGGCCGGCCAGAACGTCGCCAACATTCCAAGCTGGCGGGTGCCCAAGCTGCGTCGCGGTATCGGCGTTGTCTTCCAGGATTTCCGGCTGCTGCCGAATAAAACCGTTGCCGGCAACGTGGCCTTCGCCATGCAGGTAATCGGCAAGAGCCGGGCGATGATCCGCGAGACGGTTCCCGAAGTACTCAAGACGGTCGGCCTGGAAGGCAAGGACCACCGCATGCCTCATGAGCTCTCCGGCGGCGAACAGCAACGAGTGGCTATCGCCCGGGCCATCGTGAATAAGCCCGGTATCCTGCTGGCCGACGAGCCGACCGGAAACCTTGATCCCACCACCTCGATGGGCATCATGAAGGTCCTGGACCGGATCAATCAAAACGGCACCACCGTCGTCATGGCGACGCATGACAATGTGATCGTGAACGACATGCGCAAGCGAGTGATCGAACTGGTCGACGGCGTACTGGTCCGCGATGAGGCCGAAGGCATCTACGTTGGCGCCCAGGGTGATAACAAATGAGGCTCGCATTCATTCTTGGTGAAATCGGTTCCGGATTGCGCCGCAATCTTTCCATGGTCGTCTCCGTCCATCCTGGTCACGTTCATCTCGCTGACGTTCGTCGGGGCTGCCGGTATGCTCCAGTTGCAGATCAACCAGATGAAGGGCTACTGGTACGACAAGGTCCAGGTCGCCGTCTTCCTCTGCGTCGATACGTCGACGGCGGCAAAGCTGTGCCTCCGGGCCAGTAACCGACGAACAGCGGGCGGAAATCAAAAACACGCTTGAGTCGCCTGCTGTCGCGCAGTACGTGGACACCTACCTATACGAGTCGCAAGAGGACGCGTTGGGACACTTCCGCGACCAGTTCGCTAACTCGCCGATTGTGGATTCCGTAACGGCGGATCAGCTGCCGGAGTCCTTCCGTGTCAGCCTCGTGGACCCGGAAAAGTACGAGGTTATCAACGAGATCTTCTCCTCGTTGCCCGGCGTCGAAGTTGTTGTGGACCAGCGGGAGATCCTGGAGCGGGTCTTCAGCGTGATGAACATAGCCTCCCTCGTGGCGGTCAGTATCGCCGCCATCATGATTGTGTGCGCGATCCTGCTGATCGCGACGACCATCCGTCTCTCGGCCTTCAGCCGACGTCGTGAGACGGGCATCATGCGTCTGGTAGGAGCTTCGAGGCGGTGATCCAGTTGCCGTTTGTGCTGGAAGGCGTCATTGCCGCTGTCATCGGCGCGCTGTTTGGCTTCGGTCACGTTGTGGGCAGTGGCGCGGTTCTTTATCGGCGACTGGCTGGCACAGCAATATCCGGATACGGCCTTCATATCGGAGGGATCGGTGCTCCTGATCGCACCTGCGCTGATCCTGCTCGGTACCGTGCTGGCAGGAATTTCCTCTCTTTCTTACCCTCCGACGCTATTTGAAGGTCTAGAATCATGTCTACTGAGCAGAACAACAGGTTGGGGAACGGACAGTGAACCGTTTACACGCGGGTAGGAAGTCGTGTCTGCCGCAGGGGATTATCAGCGCCGCGCTGGCCGCCTTCCTGGCGTTTTCCCTCGGTACCGCAGGTCCCGTACAGGCGGATCAGCTGGACGATCGCAAAGAAGCGCTCGAGCAGGAAATGGCCGAAGTTGAGCATTCACTGGAATTCCTGGACGCCGACATCATAGAGACGGTAAAGCAGCTTAAGGAGTACCAGAGCCAGTTGCCCGCGGCCCAGCAGAAACTGGCAGAGGCGCAGGGACGGGTCGAGGAAGCGGCGAACAAGGTCGCGGCTCTGGCGCAGCGCGTTGACATGGCGTTGCAGACCAAGGACAACATCAATCAGCAGCTCGATGATGACAAGGAAGAGCTCGCTGAAACCCGGGAGATCATAGGGCAGATCGCCACCCAGGCCTACAAGCAAGGCGGCGTCCCGTCTAACCTGACGCTGTCTTTGGCTCGGAGGGTGACTCTGGCCTGGCCGACACCATCGGCTTGGCAGACCAGGCCTTGCGCAGCCAGAACGCCGCCTTGAACAAGCTTTCCCAACAGAACGCTACGAACGTGAACTCGAAGGCCCGGCTCGAGGCGGTCGAGGAAGAAATCCGGGACCTCAAGCGGCAGGCCGAAGAGGCATTGGCTGCCGAGGCAGACTGCCCGGGATGAGCCGCAGCCGAGAAGGAGAAGGTGGACACGCTGATCGCGGATACCTCCGCCCTTTCGGATAAACTGCAGGCCCAGAAACCGAAGATCCAGCAGCAGCTGGCTGAGGTCGAGAAACAGCACCAGCAGGTGCAGGCCGATATCGCCGAACGGCAGGAAAGGCTGCGGCGCGAAGCCGAAGAACGCCGCAAGAAGGAAGAGGCCGAGCGCAAGGCGGCCCAAGCTGCCTGGGAGAAGGAACAGGCGCGGATCAAGGCCGCCAAGGCGGCTGCCGCGGCAGCCAACCAGCCGGTCCCGCAGATTGTTCCCACGGTCGAACCACCGCCCGCCGCGCCGAGTGAGTCGTCCTCGTTCGGTCTGGCCTCTCCGGTGTCCGGCCCGGTGACCTCCGGATACGGGTGGAGGGCAACCCCCGCCGGCACAATCGATTTTGGCGGTTCCGGCGGTTACATGCACACCGGACTGGACTATGGGTCAGCCTGCGGCACGCCGGTGCGCGCGCCTGCCAGTGGCGAAGTTTGGACGTCCGGGTGGGGCGGTGCCGCCGGAAACATGGTAGTGATCAGCCACGGCGTGGTGTCCGGCAGTGCCTTGGCCACGAACTACTTCCACCTGACGCGGTCCGCCGTGTCCGTTGGCCAGAGGGTCAGCCAAGGGGATGTTATCGGTTACGTTGGAACAACCGGCAACTCGACCGGATGCCATCTGCACTTTGAAACTATCCTGAACGGCTCGCTGGTCAACCCTATGGGCCTGCTGTAGCCAGCGGGGAGACTTGTTCCGCGCCGGTATACTGGATGTTTTCACCTAAGAGGATTTGAACCAGAAGGAGTCGCCCCGTGCCCAGGGAAAGTGGCCGGAAGGTAGTGGCCACCAATCGCAAGGCCCGGCATGACTACCACATTATGGATACCTTTGAGGCTGGCATGGCGCTCATGGGAACCGAGGTCAAATCGCTGCGCGAGGGCAGGGCGTCCCTAGTGGACGGTTTCTGCGTTTTCTACAACGATGAGCTGTATCTGGAAGCCGTCTATATCCCGGAGTATCTCAACGGCAGTTGGACAAATCACTCCGCCCGGCGGCGCCGGAAACTCTTGCTGCACCGCGAAGAGCTGAACAAGATCTCACACAAGATCCGCGAATCCGGCTTCACGATTGTTCCGCTTCAGCTTTACTTCAACGACGGCCGGGCGAAGGTCGAAATCGCAATTGCCCGCGGCAAGAAGGACTACGACAAGCGTCAGACGTTGCGTGAACAGCAGGACAAGCGTGAAGCGCTACGTGCCATGCGTGAGCGCAACCGCGGCTCTGCCTGATCAGTGCTCATCGGGAATCTCGGTGACTGACGCTTCAGCAACTCGCCCCAGACGTCGCTGGAACGCCGCATAGCCAGCCTTGGAGCTACACAGCGCTACCTTCCCCGCCGAGCCTGGCCGACCAGCCTTTGGCCAGCATGAGAAGCTCCCGGCCTCGGCGCGGTGTCCGCAGTTTCGCCGGCCAGCCTAAATAGAGCGTAAATCTGCCCGTGCCCGAGGGCTATAAAACATCAGGGGACTCTGGGAATACATTCGCAGAAGTTGTGGTTACAATAGATAGTCCGGTGTGAACCACCGGTTTGGTAACTCAATATGGGGATGACAGGTTTCGACGATGTTAGTCGCGCCAGGGGAAGCGGGCCGAGGATGCAGGGCTATCTCGTTAACGCTCTCTGCAAAAAATAACTGCTGAATCCAAACAGCACGACTTCGCTCTCGCTGCCTAAGCAGCGGGCATAGTCCGTCAGTCCGGGTACGCTCTCGCCCCGGTTTCTGGCGTCATTTAGAGGGCCACTGCTGGACACTTTCGCCGTTGGGGTGTCCGGGACTTTTAGACGGCTGGGCCCGGGTCAGCCACTTGTTTGCATGATGGCTGGGGCCGAGAAATCCCGAAGCAAACTGCGCCCGGAGAAGTCCTGGCAACGCAACATCGGACGGGGGTTCAATTCCCCCCATCTCCACCAACGCAAACAGGCCGGAGGCATAACGCTTCCGGCCTGTTTGTCGCTTAAGCATGCTGACGGCTGCGGGACAGCGTCAGGAACCTTCTACAGGATCCTCGACTATGCCGATGAAGCGGCTGCCCACACCATCGAATTCGCTCCGGCGCATGCCGACCCCGGGTTCGGGCAGCTCTTGTGGATCGTGGAATTCGCAGATGACATAAGTGAACTGAGGCCACCACTTCTTTGGCCGGGCTGTCTCGGAAAAGCCGCAGACATAACACCGCAATTCAACCCAGACCGGCCTCTTGCCTGTGCGGTTGGCTCGGGACTGCAGGAGCCACTGCGGCGGATTAGCTACAATCTCGGCGAGGTCCTCCTCGCAGAGCCGCGAAGGTATGCCGTGCCGTCGGGCCATCTCGAGCGGAATGTCAAGGGCTAGGGCTGCATCTCGTCTGGTAATCATCGTCATCAACAATAGGCCAACATCGCGACCAGCGCGGAGTCGGAACAAACTGGAAGAATTCTGCTGGCGTCCCAGTAGGGCCCGATGCGCCAGCAGCCACGACCATCCCCTGGGTCTTAGCTTTCTCCTGGACCTTGAGCTTTCCTGAGACCGTTTGCTCGATTCATTGACACTGCCGCGCGCATTAGCGATCCTGAAGATTCCAAGCGGTGGGGCCCGCGAGGGGAGCCGGGGCCGGAGAGTCCGGCTGGCTCTGTGGGGAGTTACTGTGGGGATCACTGCGGCTATGGCTACCGATCGACCTTGGGATTTACAACTTGTGGGGGGCTGGCAACTGCATCGCGGGGGTAACCCTGTGAAAGTTGCTTTGCGCCAGCAACGCCTTATTGCGGCCTTGGCTCTGTATGGCAGGCAGTCCCGAACTTTTTTGGCCGGATTGCTGTGGCCGGACAGCTCGGAGCATCAGGCGGCGGGCAGTCTTCGGGAGAGTGTCTTCCTGGTTAATCGGACGTTGCCTCAGCTCCTGTCATCGACGCAGGATCCGGTGGACTTGGACGAGCACGTCAGCGTTGATGTCCGCGAGATCAAGGTGCAGGCAGCCCGGCTGGAGGAACATGCCAATCCCGGCCTCCAGCAGAGCCTGCTGGAGGCGGTGCAGGACGCCGAATTGTTGCCGGGCTGGTACGAAGACTGGGTTATCTCCGAACAGGAGAGGTGGCAGCGCCTGCGCCTGTCGGTGCTTGAGCGGCTGGCCAAGCAGTTTCTGCTGCTGGGAAGGATCGATCCGGCGATGGAAGCTGCGCGCGCTGCGACGACCATAGAGCCTCTACGCGAGAGTGCACAACGGTTACTGCTCCAGTGCTACCTGGCGGAGGGAAACAATGCGGAAGCGCTGCGGGCTTACCAGTCCTTCCGGATCAGGCTGCGCCAGGAATTCGGTGTTGCCCCCTCGCCAATCATTTCGGACTTGATCAGTTCGCTCCTGGAAGGGTCGGATGGCGAGCAGCAACTGGGGCGGAGCGGAGGCCGCGGATAGCCCGTGACGCTCAGGGCTCGGCGGTCAGCGAGCCAGCGTAGAGATCCATTAGCGCCGGCATTCCGCCAGCTGCCATGACGCGCCGTTGCCGTTCCGCTCCGATGCCGTCGGTCCATAAGCGTTCCAGGGAAGCGTCTACCCACTCAGCGTCGCCGGCTTCCTCAAGGGCTGGCCGGATGCGGCGAACCAGCAAGTTGACCACATCGCGGGCGGGCAGGAGGAGTCCGGAGAACGGGTCGATCAGCTTATCGGCCAGCCCTTGCCGTCCGGCTTGCCAGACTGCCGCATCGAGGAGTTCGGCGTCGAGGTCGGGAAACTCTTTGCCGGCCTCCGCTTCGGCGAGGGCTGTGACGACCAGTCCGCGGATCAGCGCGGCGATGAGGACTGCGTCCTGGGCTTCCAGCTGCACATCGGCCGCGCGCACTTCCAATGTGGGGTAGCGGTCGGACAGGCGCGCCAGCCAGGTGAGGACGCCCCGGTCGATGACAACGCCGGTGTCCACCAGCCGCTGGATCCGCCGCTCGTAGTCGGCAGCATCAGCGAACAGCGGGGGACAGCCTTGGACTGGCCAACGGCGGTAGTGCACAATCCGCCAGCTGGCAAACCCGCTGTCGCGGTCCAACCAGAATGGCGAATTCGAGCTCAGCGCCACGATGACCGGCAACCAGGGCCGGATCCGGTTCAAGGCCTGCACGCCCGACTCCTTGTCGGGGACTGAAACATGTACGTGCTGGCCGTTGACGAACTGGTCGGCGACAATCCCTTTGGCGCTGGCTTTTAAGTCGTGGTAACGCTGCTTGTCCGTCACCTCCGGGTAGTCTTCGTGGATCCGTGCTGCCGTGCCGGTCGCGGCCGCGCGGACGCCCGCCTTCCGTGCAGCGGTGTCCAGCTGGCGGCGGAAATTCAGCAACGATTCCTCGGCCTCGGTCAGTGTGGAGCAAACGGCCGTGGCGGTTTCGATCTGGCAATTGAGCAGCTCCCGCTGGATATCCCCGCGGGCCACCTGCAGGGACTCCAGGTTCTGGGCCACCTTGTCTGCGACCGCCTCGGGCAATCCCGTGGCCGGATTGAGCAGCAGGTACTCTTCCTCAATTCCCAGCGATGCCATTAAGCGCCCTTCCCTAGCCTGAAGCGGACAAACTTGAGCTTACCCAAATTATCAGTGTGCTGATGACAGCGCTCTCATCCGAGCAGCAGCAGACCCAGCGCTGCCGCTCCCAGGCCGAGCGCAAGATTGGCCGCAAGATTGACGACGGCGGCAACAAGCCGCCGTTCTGCCCACAGTCGGACGGTGGCAACCGTCCAGGAGCTGAACGTCGTCAGGCCGCCAGCCAGTCCCGTCGCCAGCGCCGTACTCCATGGCTCCGTCAGCGAACTCTGCACGGTCAATGAATAGCCCAGCCCGATGATGAACGAGCCGGCTACGTTGACCAGCAAGGTTGACCAGGGCCAGGCCGCGCGCGCGGTCCTGGAGGCACCGGCCCGGCTGAACATGGTATCCGCGGCGAACCTCACCAGCGCCCCTACCATGCCGAAGACACCCACCAGCAACGCGGCCAGAGCGGTCACGACTGTCCGGCCGTTGAGCCGACCGTGCGCCTCACGAGCACTTGGCCGAGCACCAAGCCGGCCACGGCCGCGGCCAGCCCGGCGGCGAGGGACAATACCAGATACGCGAGCCAAACCTCATGGCGGCCGGCAGCGGCAAGCTGCTCGATGGCGATGGTGACGGCCGAAAACGTCGTGAAGGAACCTAAGAGGCCGGGGCCAAGGCCGGCGTGGAGCCACGCCGGAGCCTCCGGTCGTTCCGTCCAGAAGGCGGTGACTATCCCCAGCAGGAGGCTACCTACGACATTGATCCCCAGCGTGGTCAACGGAAGAACGCCGGTGGCTTCGGGAATGAGCAGCCCCAGGCCGTAACGCGCCTCGGTGCCGAGCAGCCCGCCGACGGCCACAGCTGTCCAGACGGTGGCGGGCGGCAGCGGAGGTTTTTCCGGCCGCCCAAGGTGCGCAGCCGGCGTCGTTCTCATGTGGTGAGGGCGCAGCCAGCGTGGGGTTTGTCACTGAAGACCCACAGCGCCGAGGCCGCCTCAATACCCAGATCCAGCTCCCGGTTTCGCCCAGCGGTACCGACGCGGACTACCAGGGGGCCGCCGAAAGGCTTGTGGCCGATGACCTCCACGTGGTCATCCAAGCCGATGTCCTCGGCGCTGAGGAACCTCAGGAGTTCGGGATTCGCGTCGCTGATGCGCGTGATCCGGCCCGTATGGCCCGCATCCAGGCTGGCGAGTTGATGTGCCTGCGGAATGTTTACGGCGCCGTGTGCATCCGGAATCGGATCGCCGTGCGGGTCCCGGTCGGGATAGCCGAGCTTGGCGGACAGCCGTTCGATGAAAGTGTCCGAAACGGTGTGTTCGAGCAGTTCGGCCTCGTCGTGGACCTCGTCCCAGGCATAGTCGAGTTCCTGGACCAGGAAGGTCTCCAGCAGCCGGTGCCGGCGAACCATGGCCAGAGCAAGCCGGCGGCCCTCGTCACTCAGCTCCACGGCGCTGTACGGTTCGTGGATGGCGAGCCCAAGCTCGACGAGCTTGCGCACCATTTCAGACACGGAGGAGTTGGCGACGCCCAGCCTGTTGGCCAGCTGGGACGAGCTGATCGGCTCATCCTGCCACTCGGTGAAGGAGTAGATCACCTTGACGTAGTCCTGGACACTGGCGGAGCCGCTGCTAAGGGCGGGACTGTGCTTGTTCGGAGGCATCTTGTTCTCTAGACGGACGTGGGGATGCTCGGCTGTTCGGAGACCCGGCGCCTGGCGCTGCGCCGCCGCTGCCATTGCCAGACTACCCCGTTGCGCCGGGAGAACAGGTAGACGGCGACGAAGACCACGGACTGGGCCAGGACCACCGAGGCGCCGGTGGAAATGTCCAAGTAGTAGCTGGCGTAGATGCCGGCAAGCGCGGCCGATGCCGTTATCGACGCCGCGATCAGCAGCATGGTGTCGAAGCGGCGGGTCAACAGGAATGCCGTGGCGCCGGGCGTGATCAGCATGGCCACCATCAGGATAATGCCTACCGCTTGCAGGCCCACCACAACGGTCAGGGCCAGCAGCCCCAGCATCAGGGCGGAAAGCCAGCGCGTGTTCAGCCCGATGGCGTGGGCATGGATCCGGTCGAACGCCAGCAGCGTCAGGTCACGCCGCTTGTAGAGCAGCACGGCCAGTGTGATCGCGCCCAGCACAAGTACCTGGAGCAGTTCCGCGGTATTTACCCCGAGGACGTTGCCGAACAGGATGTGTTGCAGATCCGTTTGGCTCGGAGTCTTGGAAATGATGGCCAGGCCGAGGGCAAAAAGGCCGGTAAAAACGACGCCGATGGCCGTGTCAGCTTTGAGTTTCGTGGTGGACCGGACGGCGCCGATCAGCGCTACGGCACCGGCACCGAAGATGAAGGCGCCCAGCGAGAACGGCAGGCCGACAATGTACGCCAGCGCCACGCCGGGCAGCACTGCATGGGATACCGCGTCGCCCATGAGGGACCAGCCCATCAGGATCAGCCAGCAGGACAGTACGGCTGAGACCACGGCCGCCGCCAGCGTCACCAGCAGCGCGCGGGTCAAGAAGCCGTACTGCAGCGGCTCCAGCACCCAATTAATGACGTCCATGATGCGCTCCTTCCTGGGCGGTGGCCAGGGCTGTACCGAAGGCCCGTGCGAGGTTCTCGTTGGTCAGGACCGCTTCGGGTTTGCCATGCGCAAGCACCCGCTGGTGGAGCAGGATGGCTTCGTCGCAGAGCTGGGGGATGCCGGCCAGGTCATGGGTCGAGACCAGCACGGTCCGGCCTTCGTTCCGCAGTTCCTTGAACAGGCTGATCAGGGCCCCCTCGGAGCCCTTGTCCACTCCGGCGAACGGCTCATCGAGCAACAGCAGCCCGGCATCTTGGGCGATTCCCCGCGCCACGAAGGCCCGCTTCCGCTGACCACCCGAGAGCTCGCCGATCTGCCGGTGCTGGAGCTCCGACAGTCCCACGCGTTCCAGTGCTGCCGCCACGGCCTCCCGATCGGCACGGTGCGCGCGGCGGGCCGGTCCCAGCCGGCCATAGCGGCCCATCATGACGACGTCGCGGACGGACACGGGAAACGTCCAGTCCACATCCTCGGACTGCGGAACGTAGGAGACGACGTTGAGCTTCCGTGCGTCCTTGGGCTCGACGCCGAAAAGCCGTACGTTGCCGTTGGTCGGCTGGACCAGGCCCATGAGGGACTTGAACAGCGTGGACTTGCCGGACCCATTGACGCCGATCAGCCCGCAAATAGTCTGCGGCCGGACGGTCAGCGTGACGCCGTCGAGGGCTATGACCTCGTTGTACGCCACGTGCAGCGACCTCACGGTTATGGCCTCAGCGCCGGTGGGAAGTTCATGCACACTCATGAGGCGAGTCCTTCTTTGATCAGGGCGATGTCGTGCCGGATAAGGTCCAGATGGCTCGGTACCGGGCCGTCGGGACCGGACAGCGAATCGACGTAGAGCGGGGTGACGAGTTCGGCGCCGGTCGCGGCGGCAACCTGTTCCATCGCGCCGGGATTTACCGTGGATTCGCAGAACACAGCCGGAACCTGGTTCTGCTGCACAAAGGCGATGGTGTCTTTGATCTGCCGGGGGGTACCTTCGGCGTCGGAGTTCACCGGCCACAGGAAAGCTTCCTTCAGACCGGCGTCCCTCGCTAGATAGGAGAAAGCGCCCTCGCAGGTCACCAGGGCGGCAACGGCGTCGCTGTCCTGGAAGGCGTCCTTCAGTTCCTGCATGACACCGTCCAGTTGGTCCTTGTAGTGTTCGCCGTTGGCATGGAAGTCCGCGGCATGCGCCGGATCCAGCTCGCTCAGGGCGACGACGGTGTTGTCGACATAGACCTTGGCGGCCTCCGGCGACATCCAGGCATGCGGATTGGGCTTGCCCTCGTAGTTCCCGGAGCGGATATCCACGGGGTCGATTCCTTCCGACAGGACTGCATGCGGGGCCGGTACCGCCGTCACAAACCGGGCGAACCAACGCTCCAGGCCCAGCCCGTTGTCGAGAATCAGGTCCGCATCCTGGGCGCCGACCAGATCCGAAGGAGTGGGCTGGTAGCCGTGGATCTCCGCGCCCACCTTGGTGATTGATTCCACCCGCACATGCTCACCGGCCACTTGACGCACCAGATCTGCAAGCACCGTGAACGTGGTCAGCACCATGGGGCGCTCGTCGGACGGCTTCGGGGCGGCAGCCGAACCGTTGCCCACAGGACCGCAGGCCGTCAGCATGCTCATTAAGATGACGGCCAGCATGGACCCCAGTTTTTTCGGCATGCCTAAATTTATCTCAAAGGGGCGCCGGAATAATAGGGCGCGGCAAAAAATTTCTGCAGAAGACCTCGAACTTAGCGGTGCGCCTTCATCGCGCGCCAAGTCAGGGTCAGGTAGGGGAGCTGGATGACCTCTTCCCGGTCATGGCCCAGATGTTCATGCAGGTACCAGTCCAGATTGGCCAGGACTTTTGTGCGCGTCTGTTCGCTCGCCCGCAGGTAGTAGCTGCGCGACTTGACCAGTTCCAGCAAGTCGGCGGGCGTCAGTGGATCGGCCCAATGGGTTTCGTGGCCCTCATGCCGGATAAATTCAGGACCGATGAAGGGGCGGAAGTCCGGCCTGTAAACGTCACCGGCATGCATGATCCTCGAGAGCCGGTGGACCCAGGGAATGGAGACATCGAGCTGGTTCCAGATCAAGCCCAGCGTTCCTCCGGGCCTCAGGATCCGGGCAGCCTCCGCGCTCGCCGCCGCCTGATCCACCCAGTGCCAGGCCTGTGCCACGGTCACCAGATCGACGGCGTCATTGTCGATGCCGGTATGTTCGGCCGTCCCCAGTACGATCCGGGCTGCGGGGTAGTTGATTGCCAGTTGCTCCAGCATGTCGGCCGACGGATCCACGGCGGTCACCCGCAGCCCGCGGGCCAGCAGCGCCGCCGTATATTTTCCGGTACCGGCGCCTACATCCGCGGCGTCCCGTGCCGACGGCGGCACCAGCCAATCGACGGCGTCATCGGGGTAGCCGGGACGGACCCGGTCATAATGCGCGCCACCCTGCTGGAAGCTGCTGCCGAACTCCCGGCGCCGTTCGTCGTCCATCCGGGGTCCGCCGCGAACCACTGCCACACTCCTCGTGCACCCTCTGCCCTCTGGCTGGGGCCTCTCCTTGACCTGTCATTGACGCCGCCAGCCGCCCGTGCCCACTGCACAGGCGGCTTCGCAAACGACGGGTCAATTAGATCATGCTCCATCCGGCGTGCAGGGATACGTTCCTAGCCCAAGGAGCACGGCGCCGCCCCGGCGGTTCCCGGCGTCGCCGGTGCCCACTCGGGGAAGGCCCGTGTTTCCACCGCTGGCACCCAGCGTCCGCTCTCGACGACATAGTCGTGGCGCAGGCCGTCGCGGACCAGCGCTGCCACTCCGTCCGCGAGCCGGGCCGCGTCTTCCAAGCGGGACCCCAGCCCGAAGCTGGCACGCAGCGCACCGGACGGCAGCCCGAGGCGGTTGAGCAAGGGATGGGCGCAGAACTTGCCGTCCCGCACGCCGACGCCGTGTTCTGCCGAGAGATACGCGGCGACGAGGCCCGCGTCGTATCCAGCCACCGAGAAATTAACGACGCCGATGGCATCCAGCGGGGTGGCCTCGCCGCTGAAAATCCGGTGCACGGTGACCGAGTCCACCGCCTCCAGCCGCTCGATGAGATACCCACGCAGCACGGACTCATGCTGCTGCCACGCTTCCTCATCCAGTTGCGCGATGTGCTCGGCGGCCCGGGCCAGGGTGGCCGCACCGAGCACATTGGGCGAGCCAGCCTCATGCCGGGCCGGCCCCGTAGTCCAGACCACGCCGTCCAGCCGGACCTGTTTCACCGCGCCGCCGCCAGCCAGATGCGGTGTGCCGGAATCGAGCCAGTCGGCCCGCCCGATGATCGCTCCCGCGCCGAACGGGGCATAGAGCTTGTGCCCGGAGAGGACTACGTAGTCAATGTTGTCCCGGGCAATGTCGAGGCGCCGGTGCGGGGCGAGCTGGGCCGCATCCACCACTACCCGGGCCCCATACCGGTGGGCAAGCCGCGCGGTTTCGGCGATCGGGAATATCTCGCCGGTAACGTTCGACGCGCCGGTGATGGCAACGAGAGCCACCTGGCCACCGGCCAACTCGGCCTCGATGGCTTCGAGGGTGGCGGCAATACTTGGCCGGGCCACCACGCTGCGGTGCGGTACCGCCTGCCAGGGCAGCAGGTTGGCGTGGTGTTCGATGTCCAGGTACAGCACTTCGCCGCCGGCCGGAATGCAGCCGGCCAGCAGGTTCAGGGAGTCGGTGGTGTTGCGGGTGAAGATGACAAGGTCATCGGTCCGCCCGCCGACAAAAGAACGCAGGACGTTGCGTGAATGCTCGTAGACGGAGGTGGAGACCTGGGATGCGTAGCCGGCACCGCGGTGGACGCTCGCGTAGTAGGGGAGCAGCTGCTCCAGATAGGCGGTGACGGAAGCCAGCGCGGGTGCCGACGCGGCGTAGTCCAGATTGGCATAGCGTATGGCGCCGCCGTCCAGCAGGGGAGCGGCGAGTTCTGCCCCGGTAACTTCCTGGAACGGTTGTTCCGCAGCCAGCAGTTCGGGGGACAGGGCGGAGTCGATAACGGTGGTGCTCATATGACCTCATCTGGTGAGGGACCCGTGCCAATGGCAGAGCGGATCCGCGCTTGCCGAACCAGTCAGGAACGGCCAGGTCGTCACCCGGGGCACCCCGCCGCGTGAGGAGGGTTGCCGGCCAGCTAACCGGGGTTTAGCGCTGGCACTCGTGACCTGCCATCGAGATTATTGTCCGGCCGGAGGGGCCGCATCTTTGTTACGGGAACGAAAAGGCGGCCATCCCCGGAATGGGGACGGCCGCCGTCGTAATTCGTCACAAAAGACAGCGTCAGCGCAGGCCGTCCGCCTCCATGGAGGCCTCCGGAGCGGTTTCCGGCAGGGACCCGTCCTCCGGGTGTGCGGCCGGACGCTGGCCGCGCAACTGCGGATTGAGCCGGTAGAGGACCTCGTCGTGCAGCGTGCCGTTCGTGGCCAACGCGTTGCCGCCGAAGGGTCCGTCCTCGCCCTCGAGCGAACTGAACCGTCCGCCGGCCTCGGTCACGATCGGCACGAGGGCCGCCATGTCATAGAGGTTGAGTTCGGGTTCGCAGGCAATGTCGACGGCGCCCTCGGCCACCATGCAGTAGGACCAGAAGTCCCCGTAGGCACGGGTGCGCCAGACGGATTCGGTGAGGCCGAGGAACTCCGGGAAGTTGCCGCGTTCCTGCCAGCCGGTGAGGCTGGAATAGGAGAGGGACGCGTCCTCGAGCCGGTTGACATCGGATACCCGGAGCCGGGTGGCCGCGGACAGCGAACGTCCCATGTAGGCACCGGTTCCGGTCGCGGCCCACCAGCGCTTGCCCAGAGCCGGCGCGCTGACCAGGCCGACCACGGGACGGTCTTCGTCTACCAGCGCGATCAAGGTGGCCCAGACCGGCACCCCGCGGACGAAGTTCTTCGTGCCGTCGATGGGATCGATGATCCAGCGGCGGGAGCCGTGGCCGCTGCTGCCGTATTCCTCGCCGAGGACCGCGTCGCGCGGCCGGGCCCGGGAGAGTTGGCCGCGGATGGCCTCTTCAGCGGCGCGGTCCGCATCCGTGACAGGGGTGAGATCCGGCTTGGTCTCGATTTTCAGGTCCAGCGCCTTGAAGCGGGCCATGGTCTGCGAATCCACGGAATCGGCCATCACATGGGCCAGGCGCAGATCGTCGTTATAGCTTTGAACGTCACGGGTCATAGGCTTCAACTTATCCTTATTTGGCGGCCGGATGCGGGATGTGAAGTCCCTGACCGACGACGGCGGTGCTACTGGAACCCGAGTTCCTTCGCCTGGGCGCGTTCTTCCGTTCCCAGCAAACGGCGCAGCGAGGCCAGCCGTGCCGGGCCGGATTCGCCGGCCTGCCCGGAGGCCACCCAGGCGTCCACGCCGCAGTTGACGGCATGGTCGTCGTGCTTGCAGCCCCGCTCGCAGTCCGCCGTCCCGGGCTCCAAATCGGGAAAAGCGGAAATGATCCGGTCCGGGTCCACGTGGGCCAGTCCAAAAGAACGGATGCCGGGCGTGTCGATGATCCAGCTGCCAGCCGGAGCGTCGGCCAGCTTCAGGGCCAGCGCCGAGGAGGAGGTATGCCGGCCCCGCCCGGTCACCGCGTTGACTCCCCCCGTGGCGCGCTCCGCCCCCGTGAGGGCATTGACCATGGTGGACTTGCCCACGCCCGAATGGCCGAGCATGACGCTGACCATCCCATCCAGATAGCCACGGAGCGCCGCTACGGCGTCACGGTCGAGACGGGCAGACAGCCCGTCGGCGGACCGTGCATCCACCCCGGAGCCCTCCGTGCCGGCCGTCCGGCTGACGATCACGGGCAGGTCCAGGTGCCGGTAGTTGGAGAGCAGTTCTTCGGGATCCTTGACGTCCGCTTTGGTGACGCACAGCAGCGGGCTGATACCGGCGTCGTACGCCGCTACCAAGGCGCGGTCGATGAAACCGGTGCGCGGCTCGGGGTTTGCGGCGGCCACGACGATGACCAGCTGGTCTGCATTGGCGACGACTACCCGCTCCACGGGATCTGTATCGTCGGCGCTGCGGCGCAACAGCGTCCGGCGTTCCTCAATCCGGACCAGCCGGGCCAACGTATCCGGCTCACCGGTAATGTCACCGACGAGCGCTACGAAGTCGCCGGCCACCACCGGACTGCGACGAAGCTCCCGGGCACGGGCGGCGACAACCACCCGTTCCCGGGCAGTGTCTTCATCGACGACCGCGGTGTAGCGGCCGCGGTCCACGGTGATGATCCGCCCGATGACGGCGTCTTCGTGGGCAGGCCGTTCCTTGGTACGCGGACGCGAGCCGCGCTTGTTGGGACGGATGCGGACATCGGACTCGTCCCACGTACGGTTGCCGCGCACCACCTTAGAGCGCTCCCGCCTCGGACTGGCGGACGGAAGTCTCGAACAGGTCCTGCCATAGCCGCGGGAACTCGGGCATGGTCTTGGCCGTGGTGCCGATGTCTTCGACTTCCACGCCCTCGACTGCCAGCCCGATAATGGCTCCGGCGGTGGCCATCCTGTGGTCCTCATATGAATGGAAGACCCCGCCATGCAGTGGCCTCGGACGGATGATCAACCCGTCTTCGGTTTCTTCGGCGTCGCCACCCAAGGCATTGATTTCCGCGACCAGAGCCGCCAGCCGGTCTGTTTCGTGTCCCCGCAAGTGGGCAATTCCGGTGAGCCTGGATTCGCTGCCGGCCAGGGCACAGAGCGCCGCCGTGGTGGGGGCAAGTTCGCTGGTGTCGGCGAGCTGCGCCCCGGTGATCTCTGCCCCGCCGGTTACGGTGAGGGTGCCGTTCTCGTAGCTGACAGTGGCGCCGAGTTGCGCCAGGATGCTGCGCCATTTGTCACCTACCTGCGTGGTTTTCTCCGGCCAGCCTGGGATCCGAACCGTTCCCTTCGTGGCCAGGGCTGCCGCGAGGAAGGGGCCGGCATTGGAAAGGTCCTGTTCGACGGTGACGTCGAAGGCCTTGACCGGTCCGGGCCGGACCACCCAGTGGTTCTGCCGGGAATCGTCTACCTCCACCCCGACGCTGCGCAGTACCGCCACGGTCATGGCAACGTGGTCCAGGCTGGGGACGCTCTGGCCGGAATGTTCGAGGTGCAGCCCGTTACGGAATTTGGCGCCGACCAGCAGCAGCGCTGAGACGAACTGGGAGGAGGCTCCGGCATCGATGACCAGATGCCCGCCATCAACGTCGCCGGAAGCGGCCAGCGTGAACGGCAGCGAGCGGTTGCCGCCGTCGTCCAGCCTGACACCGAGGCCGCGCAGCGCGTCGATGGTGCTGCCCATCGGCCGCTTCCTTGCCTGCGGATCGCCGTCGAACGTGACGGTTCCCGTGCACAGTGCTGCCAAGGGCGGCACGAAGCGCATCACGGTACCGGCTAACCCGCAATCCACGCGCGTCTCGCCCAGCTCCCGACCCTGCTCAATAGGCGTGACCAGCAGGTCGGGACCAAACCGGCCCTCGCCCGGTGTTTCCTCGACACGGGCCCCGAGCGCACGCAGCGCATCGATCATGAGAACCGAATCACGCGAATGCAGGGGTGCCCGCAGCCGCGACGGACCGTCCGCCAAGGCAGCGAGCACAAGGTAGCGGTTGGTTAAGGATTTCGAAGCCGGCACGTAAACGGTGGCATCGACCGGCCCCGGGGCGAAAGGTGCGGGCCAGTGGTTGCTGTTGCTGCCGGCGCTTGCTTGCTCAGTCATGGAAAACTAGGAACCCACCACATCGGAGGCAGCTGCCCGCACGGTCCGCTCAGCCTTCTGCAGCTGCTTGCGGGCATCTTTGCTCAGGGTGCTAGCGTTCTTGCGGGCGTCCTTGCCGAAGGACTGCACACTTCTGCGTGCGTCAGAGGCGAGATGCTCGGTACGCCAGACCAGTCCGGGGCGGCCGTTGGTATCGACGGCGGCCAGCAGAACGCCGCCGATGAGGGACACGTTCTTGAGCAACTGGTTACGCCGGGCCCGCCGGGATTCAGGCGACGTAGCGTCCGCGGCGTTGAATTCCACCAGTGCGTTCGCCGCTGCCGTTCCTGCCAGAAGCAGTGCCGCGATGCGTGGGAATTTGCCGATCCCCAGCAAAACGCCGGCCCCAACCTGAGTGGCACCAATGACCTGGGCAACCAGCTTCTCGTTGCCTGTTACCGGTGCCGCGGAGGGAACCATGGTCTGGACCTGCCGCAGGGCCGGCTGAAGCTGGTCCGCGGTGTCCTGCACGTTTCGCAAGCGATCGACTCCCGAAGCCACAAACGTTGCGGCAAGCATCGGGCGGGCAACAAAGCGAACGATGGTCATAAGTACCTCCTGGCTGGCGCTATCCGCAGTGCGGAAGCTGTTTCTAGGGCTGCTGGTGACGCTGTTCTCTAGTCTGGCACTTTTGCGTGCCCTGTACATCCTGCATACGCAACCTTGGGGTCCACGATGACCTCAGGTGGAATAAGGACGGCGCGTGCATCGTTGTGAAGAAGAGCAATAGGTGCGGGTCTTGACCGTAGCGCCGGCGCCAACGTGTCGAAAGGACAATCAGTGCCACTAGCAACTCTCCAGCCTGCTGCGGGACTGCAGCTGCGTTTGGACCGTGCCCGGAAGACCTCCAGCGTAGACTTGGTGCCGATGACAACAGACAAATCCGATGAGGCTGCCCCCCTGGAGGTTGCGGAGGAATCCGCGCCGGCAGCGGCCGCTGACACCGAGACACCAGAAGAACGCAGTGCCCGCTTTGAGCGCGACGCCATGCAGTATGTGGATCAGCTCTACTCAGCTGCCATGCGTATGGCCCGCAATCCCAGCGACGCCGAAGATCTGGTCCAGGAGGCGTACACAAAGGCGTTTTCGGCCTTCCATCAGTACAAGCCGGGGACCAACCTCAAGGCATGGCTCTACCGGATCCTGACCAACACCTATATCAACCTGTACCGTAAACGGCAGCGCGAGCCGCTCCAGTCCAACGCGGACCAGGTTGAGGACTGGCAGATGTTCCAAGCCGCTTCGCACACTTCGACGGGACTGCGTTCCGCCGAAGCGGAGGCGTTGGACCACCTGCCGGATTCGGACGTCAAGGAAGCCCTCCAGGCTATCCCGGAGGAGTTCAGGCTGGCCGTCTACTTTTCAGACGTAGAGGGTTTTGCCTACAAAGAAATATCAGAAATCATGAACACCCCGATCGGAACGGTTATGTCCCGCCTCCACCGCGGACGCAAGCTATTGCGCGATCTGCTGGCCGACTACGCGCACGAACGCGGAATGGGCAAAAAGACGGACAAAACCTCAGTGGGGACAAAACAGGAGAACGGCAAATGAGCGACTGCCACGGCTTGGGCGACTGCGAAGACGACCGCATGAAGCGGATCTATGAGTACGTTGACGGCGCGTTGTCCCGCGAGGACCTCAACGAGATCAAACAGCATCTGGACGGTTGCGAGGAATGCGCCCAGGAACACAGCCTGGAGTGCCTGATCCGAAGCGTGGTCAAGAGGTCGTGCCAGGAGGCTGCACCGCAGACACTGAAGGAACGGATTCTGGACCGGATCGGCCACCTCGAAGCCGCTGACACGGTACAGGCCGACGCCTAGAACTGCCTGCCGGTATAGATAAAGCAGGAACCCCCGCAGACCTGGTGGTCTGCGGGGGTTCCTGCTTTATTCAGCTGGCGGGTGACCCGTAAGCCATACCGGAAAACCGGTTGCTTAGGTGTTGGGGCGCTTACCGTGGTTTGCGCCGCCGCGCTTACGGTCACGACGCTTGCGTGCTCGCTTGCTCATAGCTGCCTCCTTACCTGGATGAAAAAGAACTGCGTACCAGTCTCCCACATCCGTCCATGCACGCCTAACCGGTGACGGCGACTGAAGCGGGTTGGCCGGCGGACTGGGGGTGGAGTCAAGCGGGCTCGGGCAGTTCCAGCCAGCTGTACCAGCCGCGGTGGAGGACCAGCCAGGCGATCAAACCGTAGCCGGCCTGTCCGGGAGCGCCGCCGTTAGCGGCAAGATCCGTGCGCCACTGTTCGTGATTGAGCAGGGGAGTGAAGGTATCAACGTAGACATGTTTGCGGCGGGTGGTGACATCACCGAATGCGGCCGACAGCTCGGCAAGGCGTTGGTTGCGCTCGGCATCGAGGCCGGGCGGCGGACCGACGACGAAGGCTTTGACGCTTAACTGAGCCGCACCATCAAGAATGTTGGCCAGGTTCAGCCGGCTCCGGGCCGTCGTCAGCTCCAGATCCAGGTCGCGGTCGGACAGTCCGATAACGAGCCGGTTTTCATAACCGTCATCAAACCGGCGTCCTGCCTCCTGCAGCCAGCGTCCGGCAAGTTCCTCCGTGCCCTCGTTTGGCGACGCCAGAGTGAACGATTCGAGGCTGGCCGGCGCGGGATTGGTACGGGCCAGAGTCCGTCCGAGCCAACCGAGGGCGCGCTGATCACCGGTACCGGCAAGGAGTTCGTCGCCGACAGCGGCGATCCTGATTTTGCGTTGCTCCACAAGATGCTTTCTGGTTGGTTAGGGCAGGCCTCTGGTTAAAAAGAAGTGGGTGGGGTGTCTGTGCACCCCACCCATCATCTTACTTACTTGCGCTCAAACACCTTTTTCACGAGGACATCCTGCTCGACAGCGTGCCGCTTGGCGGAACCTGTTGAGGTAGCGGCGGACGCGGGGCGCGAAACCAGACGAAGGCTCGTGTCCACCCTCTGCGGGAGCATCATTCCAATAACCGGCCACGGCCCCTGGTTGGCGGGCTCGTCCTGGGCCCAGACCACCTCGGCGTTCGGATACTTGGCCAGTTCGGCCTCGATTTCCTGGGCCGGCAGCGGGTATAGCTGCTCGACCCGGACCAGAGCAGTCTTGGTGTCGCCGTTCTTCTGGCGGGCAGCCAGCAGGTCGTAGTACAGGCGGCCCGATACCAGGACCACCCGGTCGACTTCCCCTGCGTTCAGTTCCTGGACCTCCGGGATGACCGGCTGGAAGCGGCCCTCCGTGAAGTCCTCGACATTGGCGGCGGCAGCCTTCAGGCGCAGCAGCTGCTTGGGTGTGAAGATGATCAGCGGCTTCCGCGGACGGCTGTAGGCCTGGCGGCGCAGCAGATGGAAGTGCGACGCCGGGGTGGTCGGATTGGCCACGATCATGTTGTCTTCGGCGCACATCTGCAGGAATCGTTCGATGCGAGCGGACGAGTGGTCCGGTCCCTGGCCCTCATAGCCGTGCGGCAGCATGAGGACCAGCGAGGAACGCTGTCCCCATTTCTGCTCGGCCGAGGAGATGAATTCATCGATTACCGTCTGTGCGCCGTTGACGAAGTCGCCGAACTGCGCTTCCCAGATGACCAGCGCATCCGGCCGCTCAACCGAGTAACCGTATTCAAAGCCCATGGCCGCATATTCGGAGAGCAGCGAGTCGTAGATCCAGAACTTCGCCTGGTCTTCGGACAGCTGCGTCAGCGGTGCCCATTCCTTGCCGGATGACCGGTCATGGAAGACGGCATGGCGCTGGACGAACGTACCGCGGCGCGAGTCCTGGCCAGCCAAACGGACCGGAACACCTTCCATCAGCAGGCTGCCGAAGGCGGCAATTTCGCCGAAGCCCCAGTCGATGCCGCCTTCACGCGACATCTGTTCGCGCTTCTCCAGGAGCGCCTTGAGCTTGGGGTGCACCGTGAAGCCTTCGGGAATGCTGACGTGCGCCTTGCCGATTTGGGCGAGCACCTCGGTGCTGACAGCGGTGCTGGTCGGTACGCGGACCTCGTCTTCGGCCTGCTGTGACAGCGGGCGTTCGATGTCCGAGACGGCGGCCGCGTCCTTGGTGACAACCGGAATCGGCGAGGTCTGGGCGGCATGCGTTTCGGCGAAGACCCGTTCCAGACGTTCCTGATAGTCGCGCAGCGCCTGGTCGGCCTCGTCCTGCGTGATGTCGCCGCGGCCGACGAGGGCTTCGGTGTACAGCTTGCGGGTGGAGCGCTTGGCTTCGATCAGGTTGTACATCATCGGCTGGGTCATCGAGGGATCGTCGCCCTCGTTGTGCCCGCGCCGGCGGTAGCAGACCATGTCGATGACAACATCCTTGTGGAAACGCTGGCGGTAGTCGTACGCAAGCTGCGCCACCCGGACAACGGCTTCGGGATCATCCCCGTTGACGTGGAAGACCGGCGCCTGGATCATCTTGGCTACGTCGGTGGAGTACACCGAGGAGCGCGATGCGTGCGGCGAGGTGGTGAAGCCGACCTGGTTATTGACGATGACATGCACTGTACCGCCGGTGCGGTAGCCGCGGAGCTGGGACAGGTTGAGTGTCTCCGCAACCACGCCCTGGCCCGCGAATGCCGCATCGCCGTGGATGATGATGGGGAGCACGCCGAACGCACCGTCGCCCTGGTCGAGACGGTCCTGCTTGGCACGCACGATGCCTTCGACGACCGGATCAACGGCTTCCAAGTGGGAGGGGTTGGCCGCGAGGTAGACCTTGGTCTCATTGCCGTTGTCCGAGGTGAAGGTGCCCTCGGTGCCGAGGTGGTACTTCACGTCGCCCGAGCCCTGAACGCTGCGTGGATCCTGCGTCCCCTCGAACTCGCGGAACACCTGGGCATAGGTCTTGCCGGCAATGTTGGTCAGCACGTTCAACCGGCCGCGGTGGGCCATGCCGATGGCCACTTCGTCCAGGCCGTCGTCGGCGGCATCCGAGATCACTGCGTCCAGCAGCGGAATCAGGGATTCGCCGCCTTCCAGCGAAAAGCGCTTCTGGCCCACGAACTTGGTCTGCAGGAACGTTTCGAACGCCTCGGCGGCATTGAGCTTGCCCAGGACGCGCAGCTGCTCTTCGCGGCTGGGCTTCGCGTACGGGCGCTCCAGTTCGTCCTGGAACCATTTACGTTCTTCAGGATCCTGGATGTGCATGTACTCGATGCCGGTGGTGCGGCAGTAGGCATCGCGGAGCACACCGAGGATGTCGCGCAGCTTCAACCGGGACTTGCCGCCGAAGCCGCCTGTGACCCACTCGCGGTCCAGATCCCACATGGTCAGGCCGTAAGTGAGGATGTCCAGGTCAGGGTGCTTGCGCTGGACGTACTCCAGCGGGTTTGTGTCCGCCATGAGGTGTCCGCGGACCCGGTAAGCGTGAATGAGCTGCTGGATGCGGGCAATCTTGTTGACCTGCAGTTCTACGTCAACCTGGTTGTCCGGACGCCAGCGAACCGGCTCGTACGGAATTCGCAAAGCCTCGAAGATCTCGTCGTAGAAGTCCTGCTCGCCGAGCAGCAGCGACTCTACGAGGCGTAGGAATTCGCCTGAGCCGGCGCCCTGGATGACGCGGTGGTCATACGTGGAGGTCAGCGTGATGATCTTGCCAACGCCCTGCGCGGCGATGGTCTTCTCGCTTGCCCCGCGGAATTCGGCGGGGTATTCGAGGGCACCGACGCCGACGATGGTCGCCTGGCCCTTGGACAGCCGGGGGACGGAGTGGACGGTACCGATGCCGCCCGGGTTGGTCAGCGAGGACGTGGTGCCAGCGTAATCGTCAGCGGTCAGCTTACCGGCGCGGGCGCGCTTGATGAGGTCCTCGTAGTTATGCCAGAACTCCGCGAAGTTCATGGTTTCGGCCTTCTTGATGTTCGGAACAACAAGCAGGCGGGTGCCGTCGGGCTTGGGCATGTCGATCGCGATGCCGAAGTTGACGTGGGCCGGCTGGACCGCAACGGGCTTCCCGTCGACCTCGTCGTAATGCACGTTCTGGCTGGGGAACTGGCCAAGTGCCTTGATGACCGCGTAGCCGATGAGGTGGGTGAAGGAGACCTTGCCGCCGCGGGCGCGGGCCAGATTCGAATTGATGACCACGCGGTTGTCGATCAGCAGTTTCGCCGGCACAGCGCGTACCGTCGTAGCCGTCGGAACGCTCAGGCTCTGGTCCATGTTGGTGGCGATGGCCTTGGCCGGGCCGCGCAGGACCGAGATCTTGTCTTCCTCGGTCTGGGAGTTGGGCGAAGACTTCGGCAGCTGCGCCGGGATGGGAGCCGTTTTCGGCTCGGACTTGGCGGCCGTTTCGGCGGCGGCGGGCACGGCCTTGTCCTTGGAAGTATTGGGGGCAGGCTCGGCATCCGCAGGGATCCGCTTTTCCGCACTGCGGTTGTTCGCGGTGGTTTCGGCGGAAGCTGCCGGGGTGCCCTTGGGCTCCTTGACTACCGGCAGTTGGCGCGTCTGGGGGTCGGTTTCCTCCCTTGCAGCGCGCGGCGCGTTGCCATTAGCGGTTTGGGTTGAGCCGGCGCCGGCCGATTCGAAAATGCTCCACCATTTCTTGTCCACCGAGTTCTTGTCCTGGAGGTACTGCTCGTAAATTTCGTCGACGAGCCACTCGTTACCGCCGAATTCCTCGGGTAGACGAAGATTGGGATGCTCTGGCACTTGTTATACGCCTCTTCCATGTGTTGCCGCTTGCCCTACAGACCACACGCTGCGGCCCATGGCAACAATCTGCTGCAGTCGTCACGGGCGCGTGAGGTGCGTTTGGACGCACCGGGTCTGGACCTCTAGCCAGTCTAATGACACATCCGCTGTGCAGGCCAATCTCATACGATTGTTTTGAAACCAATGTGACGAAGCGCCAACAGACCCCGTCAGAAGCGGTGCACCGGTGATTTGGCTCGGCGTCGTAGACTCGTGCTGTCGTTGCCTGCACGTCGATTTTCAGGAGCAGAACATGCAGTTCATCAATCAGCCGCAGACGGACCTGACCTACTCGGACGTTTTCCTGGTTCCATCCAGGTCGGAAGTGGTCTCACGGCTGGACGTGGACTTGGCCTCGGGGGACGGAACAGGCACCACGATCCCGCTGGTAGTGGCGAACATGACGGCGGTAACCGGTCGCCGGATGGTGGAGACGATTTCCCGCCGCGGGGGCCTGGCAGTGCTGCCCCAGGATGTTCCTCTCGACGTGCTGGCCGAAGTCACCGGCTGGGTCAAGGCACGCCATGCGGTCTACGAAACCCCGTTGAAACTGCAGCCCTCCAACACCGTCATCGACGCGCTGCACCTGATGAACAAGCGCGCCCATGGAGCCGTCGCGATTGTCGACAACGAAGGTCGTTGCCTCGGTGTGGTCCGGGCTGACGAATGCGAAGGCGTCGATAGGTTCGCCTCGCTGGAATCGGTCATGCGCGAGCACCCACTGACGTTGCAGGCATCGATGTTTTCCGGTGAGCTGCAGCCTGCGCTCCGGAAGGCCTTTGAGCTTTTCGACGGCGCCGGGGTCGGCTTCGCGCCGGTCGTCGACGACGAAGGCTACCTCCTCGGGGCGCTGACCCGCACCGGTGCGCTGCGTTCGACGATCTACCGTCCTGCCGTGGATGATAAGGGGCGCCTCAGGGTCGCGGCCGCCGTCGGGATCAATGGAGACGTCCAGGCCAAAGCCGCAGCCTTGCTCGAGGCCGGCGTCGACGTTCTTGTTGTTGACACTGCCCATGGTCACCAGCAGAAGATGTTCGACGCGCTGCGGGCTGTACGGGGACTGGATCCCGCCGTCCCGGTGGTGGCCGGGAACGTGGTCAGTGCCGAGGGCGTACGCGATCTGGTCGCAGCAGGTGCGGACATCGTCAAGGTCGGCGTGGGACCCGGTGCAATGTGCACCACGCGGATGATGACCGCCGTCGGGCGGCCGCAGTTTTCCGCCGTGTACGAATGCGCGGCGGCCGCCAGCGAACTCGGCGCCCATGTCTGGGCCGACGGCGGAGTGCGTTACCCGCGGGACGTGGCTCTGGCCCTGGCAGCGGGTGCCAGCCAGGTCATGATCGGTTCCTGGTTCGCCGGGACCTATGAAAGCCCGGGGGATCTGATGACGGACAGCAATGGCCGGCAATACAAGGAGAGTTTCGGCATGGCCTCGGCCCGTGCAGTGCAGTACCGGACGCAGCGCGAAGGGGCGTTCGAGCGTGCGCGCAAAGGCCTGTTTGAGGAAGGCATTTCCTCCTCGAAGATGTATCTTGATCCTGCCCGCCCCGGCGTCGAAGACCTCCTGGACGGAATTACGTCGGGACTGCGCAGTTCCATGACCTATGCGGGAGCGACCAACCTGGTTGAATTCCGTGAGCGGGCCATCGTCGGGGTGCAGTCCGCGGCCGGCTATGAGGAAGGCCGGCCGCTGCCGCAAAGCTGGTAGCTCCTGCTACGCTTAACGAATAATGGACAGCTATTCTAGGCGCCGGTCCGTGGGCACGATTGCAGCAGTGGCAACGCAATCTGATGGCTCACACAGCACCGGCAGACCCCGTACCCGTGCCCATCATTCACTTCCTGACGCCCCGGCGGCCGGACAGGAGCCTTCCAGTCCGGGCTCTGACGATAAACCCCCGCCGGCGCAGTCTGCGCTCCTAACTTCACCGCGTGCGGTGGTGGTCCTCTGATGGAGTGGATCCAGATTGCCGCCGGCATGCTATTGATCTTGGGAACCGGCTTCTTCGTGGCGGTTGAATTCGCCCTCGTGGCGCTGGACCAGGCCACCGTACAGCGGGCCATCGACAAGGGCGACAAGGGCGCCGTCGCTGTGATGAAGTGCCTGAAGTCCCTTTCCACCCAACTCTCCAGCTGTCAGCTCGGAATTACCCTGACTACCTTGCTGACCGGTTTCCTGCTGGAGCCGGCCATCAGCAGTCTGCTTCGCGCGCCGCTGGCGATGCTGGCTCTGCCTGAGGCCATTATCCAGACCGCCGGAGTTGTCATCGCCATGACGGTGGCTACCCTGCTCTCGATGCTGATCGGCGAGCTGGTGCCGAAGAATGCCTCCATTGCCCTGCCCATGGCAGTCGGCAAGGCCGTTGCCCGGCCGCAGCTGCTGTTCACTGCAGTATTCAAGCCGGCGATCATCGTCCTCAACGGCTTTTCCAACAAGGTGCTTCATCTGTTCGGCCTGGAAGCCAAGGAAGAACTTTCCGGCGCCCGGACGCCGTCCGAGCTGGCCTCGTTGGTGCGCCGGTCCGCTGAAATGGGCACGTTGGATGCGGGTACCGCGAACTTCCTGTCCCGGACCTTGAGGTTTTCCGGCCGTTCGGCCGCCGATGTCATGACCCCGCGTATCCGGGTCGAGTTCATCGACGCCGACGACACCGTCGAAGACATCGTGGCGGCTGCCCGAAGAACCGGCTTTTCCAGGTTCCCCCTCCTGGGCGACTCGCCGGACGATGTCCGCGGGGTAGTCCACATCAAAAAGGCCATCGGCGTGCCGCGGTGGAAACGGTCCGAGCTGGCCGCCGCAACGATCATGACCGATGTGCTGCGGGTGCCCGAGACTGTGCACCTGGATTCCCTGCTGTCGGAGCTGCGCGCATCAAACCTGCAGTTCGCCGTCGTTCTCGATGAATACGGTGGCACAGCGGGAGTTGTGACGCTTGAGGACCTGGTGGAAGAAATCGTCGGCGAGGTCTCCGATGAGCACGACCGGGTCAAGCCCGGGGTGCTGCAGAGCGCTGCGGGCAACTGGTACTTCCCCGGGCTGATGCGCCCGGACGAGGTCTCTGAACAGATACCGCTGCTCACCGTTCCGGACGAAGCAGGCTACGAGACTGTTGGCGGCTTCATCATGAGCGAGCTGGGACGCATAGCTGCTGCCGGCGATCGGGTCGATGTACCCGGCGGCGTGCTGGAAGTGGAACGAATGGACGGGCGCCGGGTGGACCGGGTCCGGTTCATCCCGGATCCGGTGGCCGGTGAGGGCGGCAGTACGACGACGTCCGGGACCGCGGCTGCCGAAGGCGGCGTCCGATGAGCGCCGGTATGGGCATCCTCTGGCTTGTTGTGCTGCTGCTCGGCAATGCCTTCTTTGTCGGCGCCGAATTTGCTGTCATGTCGGCCCGTCGAAGCCAGATCGAACCATTGGCCGAAGCAGGATCGAAGCGGGCCAAAACCACGTTGTGGGCAATGGAAAATGTTTCCCTGATGCTGGCCTGTGCACAATTGGGCATCACCGTATGTTCCTTGCTCATCCTCAACGTCGCCGAACCCGCCATCAAGGAACTGCTGCTGATTCCGCTGGAGCGCTGGATCGGGATACCGCACGACGTCTCCTACGGAATTTCGTTCGTGATCGCCCTCCTGCTGGTGACGTTCCTGCATGTGACCTTCGGCGAGATGGTGCCGAAGAACATTTCGGTGTCCACCGCGGATAAAGCGGCCCTGCTGCTGGCTCCGCCGCTGGTTTATGTCAGCAGGATCGTCAAGCCGGTGATCGTGGTCCTCAACTGGTCCGCGAACCACATCCTGCGTGCGATCCGCATCGAGCCGAAGGACGAGGTGACCTCCACCTTCACCCTGGAGGAAGTCCAGTCCATCGTGCAGGAATCCACCCGGCACGGCCTGGTGGAGGATGAAGCAGGGCTGATCTCCAGCTCGCTGGAGTTCTCCGGCCAGACGGCGGAAAGCATCATGGTTCCGCTGGATGACTTGGTGACCATCGGCGTGGACACCACCCCGGCGGAGTTCGAACGGGTAGTGGGCCGGACGGGTTTCTCCCGCTTCGCGGTTGCCGACGGCGACGCAAACCTCACGGGATATCTGCATCTGAAGGACATCATGACGATCCCCGAGGAACGGTATTCAATGGCCATCCCGGTGACCAAGGTGCGTACGCTGGCCAACCTGTCGCTGGACGAGGAAATCGAGGACGCGCTGGCCGTCATGCAGCGCACCGGTTCCCACTTGGCCCGTGTGATTGGCCCGGGCGGCCAGACCCACGGGGTGCTGTTCCTTGAGGACGTGCTGGAGGAACTGGTGGGGGAGATCCGGGATACTACACAGAATCAGGGTGCGCGTCGGCTGGGCGCTTGATCCCCGTCCCTGGCCCGGAGCGTCACAGCTCCGGGCCGCAGCAGGCAATAGGACAATAGGGCAACCATGGTAATGCGAACGGTTCGCGTTACGTTACACTGGACAAGTTCCCTGTTGGTATTGATTCTCATTATGAGTAGATCGAGGTGTCCATGCGGCTGTTTCGTGGTCTGACTGCTATTTCCGGTGTCGCCGGACTCGCACTAGTGCTTTCGGCCTGCGGCCAAGGTGATTCCGGAGCCGGGGGGACAGACGGCGGGGAAGCCGGCAAAGTCCAGGTTGTCGCTTCCACCGATGTCTACGGTGACCTCGCGGCCACCATCGGCGGTGAGGCCGTGGAGGTGACTTCCATTATCAACAAGCTCTCGCAGGACCCCCATTCCTACGAGGCAACAGCCAGGGACAAACTGGCCGTGTCCGAGGCGGACGTCGTCATCGAAAACGGTGGTGGCTACGATCCCTTCCTGCACGGCCTGGTCGATGAAACCGGTAAGGACCACGAGTATGTGGTCACCGCCGTGGACGTCTCAGGTTTAGGCGGGCAGGCCGGGGAATCCGCCCAGCCGGAAGCCGACGATGAGCATTCAGGCCACGGACATATTGAAGGCCTGAACGAACACGTCTGGTATGACTTCGAAACCATGGGCAAGATGGCCGGCGTCGTCGCCGACAAGCTCAGCACGCTCGACCCAGCCAACGCCGCGACGTTCGAGGCCAACAGCACCGCCTTCCAGGAGGACATCGACGCCTTGGTGCAGGAACGCGATGCGCTGGCCGAGCGCGCTGGCAACGCCGAGGTGGCGGCCACGGATCCGGTGCCGCATTATTTGCTTGAATCGCTGGGTCTGCACAACGAGACTCCGGCTGACTTCCTGGAGGCAGTCGAAGAAGGCAGCGATGCCGCGCCGGTTGCCATAAAGGAGACGCAGGACTTGATCAGCGGGGGAACCGTCAGCTTCGTGGCCTACAACGAGCAGACAGAAGGCCCCCAGACGCAGCAGCTGCGCGCCGTGGCGGAAGAGTCCGGCGTCGCCGTCGTTGTATTCACTGAAACGCTGCCCGAAGGCCAGGACTATCTGTCATGGATGGGCAGCAACCTGGATAACATTTCCACCGTGCTCGCGGCCTAAGCGGCAACCATGACCAGCAGTACTGTGATTGACTTGTCCCAGCCAGCCGGACCGAGTACAAGGAACCGTGTGACAACACCCGCCGTCAGCCTGCAGGGGGCCTCCCTTTCCTTTGGCAACCGTGTGCTGTGGCATGATCTGGACCTCGAGATCAACCCGGGCGAGTTCTTTGCGGTGCTCGGGCCGAACGGGTCCGGCAAGACGAGTTTCCTGCGGGTACTGCTCGGGCTCCAGCCGCTGACGCACGGAAGTGCGCGCATCAACGGCAGTTCGGTCGCGCGGGGGAGCCGCGATATCGGCTACATCCCGCAGCAGAAGTCGTTTGTCCCGGGAACGCCCCTGCGCGCGCGGGATCTTGTTGGTCTCGGTCTGGACGGTCACCGCTGGGGCGTCCGGCTCAATGGGCGCAGGCACCGTCGGCGCGTGGACGAACTGCTGGATTTGGTCGGTGCTTCGTCCTATGCTGAGGCTCCGGTCGGCTTGCTCTCCGGCGGCGAGCAACAGCGGCTGCGGGCCGCGCAGGCGCTGGCCACGGATCCCAAGGTGCTGCTGTGCGATGAGCCGTTGCTGTCGCTGGACCTGCACCATCAGCAGGCAGTCAGCGCGTTGATCAACGCGCAATGCCATGAGCAGAATAGCGCCGTGGTGTTCGTGACGCACGAGATCAACCCGATCATCGACTACGTGGACCGGGTGCTGTACTTGGCAGGCGGCCAGTTCCGGGTTGGGGCCCCTGAAGAGGTCATGACCACCGAAGTCCTGTCGGATATGTACAACAGCCACGTCGAAGTCATTCATAACGAGGGCCGCATCATCGTGGTCGGGCTGCCGGACGCCACCACCCATCACCACGGCGAGGAGGACTGAGCATGGACCTCAATGAGTTCATGAACGCGGTCTTCAACTTCGAAGACTACTCGCAACTGCTTCCGCTGGTAACCAACTCGCTCATCGCCGGAGCCGTTCTTGGCCTGGTCGGCGGGCTCATCGGAACCTTCGTCATGATGCGGGACCTGGCCTTTGCCGTCCACGGCATCGCGGAACTGTCTTTCGCCGGCGCAGCCTTCGCGCTGCTCATCGGCGCCAACGTGGTCTTCGGCTCGTTGCTGGGCTCCGTGGTTGCCGCCGTCATCCTCGGCGTCATGGGCATGCGGGCGCGGGACAGGAACTCCATCATTGGGGTCATCATGCCGTTCGGCCTGGGCCTGGGCATTCTCTTCCTGTCCCTGTACGAGGGCAGGTCCGCGAATAAGTTCGGCCTGCTCACCGGGCAGATCGTCTCGGTAGACACCGTTCAGCTGAATGTGATGCTGGGATGCTCGCTGTTCGTCATCGTGGCCCTGCTGGCGATCTGGCGGCCCCTGACGTTTGCCAGCGCGGATCCGGATCTTGCCGAAGCCCGGGGAGTGCCCGTGGGCAAGCTGGCCATCGCGTTTATGTTCCTGCTGGGCCTGGCGGTCGCCCTGTCCATCCAGATAGTGGGCGCGCTGTTGGTGCTGGCGTTGGTCATCACACCGTCGGCCGCGGCTCTTCGGGTCACCGCTTCGCCGCGGTTGGTGGTCGGCCTCAGCGTGATCTTTGCGTTGGTTTCCGTGGTGGGCGGCATTCTGCTGGCCTTGGGCGGGCGCATTCCGATCAGTCCCTACGTCACCACGATCTCGTTCCTGATCTACCTGGTCTGCCGTTTGATCGGTGCACGGCGCGACAAGCTGGGCAGGACTAAGCGGAGCGCTTCCCCGGACATCGCTGCGGTGAAAGTTACTGCCGTTTAGCGCTGCATTCCGGGCAGAGCCCGTACATTTCCACGGTGTGCGCGACTTGCGTGTAGCCGTGTTCAGCGGCAACACGGGCGGCCCACTGCTCCACTGCCGGCGCCTCGATCTCCACGGCCTTGCCGCAGTCCCTGCAGAGCAGGTGATGATGGTGGTGCTCAACGGCGCAGCGCCGGTACACGGCCTCGCCGTCGTCCTTGCGCAGCACATCCACCTGCCCGTCCTCGGCCATGGATTGCAGAATCCGGTACGTGGTAGCCAGTGAGACCGATTCACCGCGGCCATGCAGCAGCCGGTGCAGTTCCTGGGTGCTGACGAAATCGTCGAGGCTGTCCAGTGCGCCACTGACGGCGAGCCGCTGCCGGGTCACTCGTTGCTCGGAACCGCGGCGGGGTGCCTGGGAATCGGCAGAGGGGGTCGACATTGCGTGGGAGGTCTCCTTGACAGCGGATGGTGCGGCCTGAAGGCTGACCTCCAGCCTATCAGCCGGCCCGGGATCGGTTGCCGGGCGGCACCGGCTGGGTAGGCTGGGACCATGCTGCTAACCAAGTACACCCACGCATGCGTCAGGCTTGAGCGCGACGGACACGTACTGGTCCTCGATCCCGGAAACCTTTCCGAGGTTGACCAGGCTCTGGACGGTGCCGGCACCGTCCTGATTACGCACGAACATGAAGACCATGTCGACCGGGAGCGGCTGCCTGCGGCCATCCTGGCCGCGCCGGATCTGCAGGTCTACGCCCCGTCCGGTGTGGCAGAGGAACTGCGTGCGCTGGTGCCCGAGGCTGCCGCGCGCATCCATGCGTCGGACTCCGGTACCCGGTTTTCGATCCCCGGCTTCGACATCCGCACCTTCGGCGGACAGCACGCCCTGATCCACCCGAACATTCCCGTGGTCGCCAACATCGGGTACCTGATTAATGACGAGGTGTACCACCCGGGGGATTCCTTTATCGTGCCCCATGGCCTGCAGGTTTCAACGGTACTGGTGCCGATCCATGCCCCCTGGTCCAAGGTCGGCGAGGTGATCGATTTTGTCACCGCTGTGCGGGCAGAACGAGCGTTCCCCATTCATGACGGCCTGTTGAACAGCGCGGGCAAGGGTATTGTCGAAAAACATGTGAAGTCCTTCGGCGAACGGTACGGCACACACTACGAACATCTGGAGCCGGGGCAAAGCGTCACATTGTAAAAACCCAGCTGCCCAAACCCTTGGGCAGCAGCACATCCGCCGGCAACGGGGCCGGCAACAGTTCAGGAGGAGATCTCATGAGGACTCTGATGGACGTACGGACCCTGCAGGACCGGATGACCTCCGGCCGCCGCACGGTTGTACTCGATGTCCGCTGGGCGCTGGGCGACCCCCACGGCCGCGAACACTATCTAGGCGAGCATATTCCCGGCGCTGTCTATGCCGATCTGGAAACGCAGTTGGCCGCGCCGCCATCCCCGCAAGCCGGGCGCCATCCGCTGCCCGACGCAGCCGCTTTCGAGGAAGCAGCCAGGGAATGGGGAATCAACAACGGGGATACGGTGGTCGCCTATGACAATGTGGGTGGGCTTTCCGCCGCACGGCTCTGGTGGCTGCTCAAAGACGGCGGCTTCGAGGACGTGTTCCTGCTCGACGGCGGACTGGCAGCCTGGCAGGCTGCGGGCTTCGAAACCGATCGCGGCGACGAACTGCCGAGCCTCGGCTGCGTCACCCTGGCGCCCGGCCACATGCCCGTGCTGAAGCTCGACGAAGTCACCGGGTTTACCAGCTACGGGCTGCTGCTCGATGCCAGAGCACCGGAGCGGTACCGCGGCGAGAGCGAACCGGTTGACCCGAAGGCGGGTCACATTCCAGGCGCCGTCAACGCGCCGGCCGGGGCCAATCTGGATGCAGCGGGCAGGTTCCTGCCGCCGGAACAGCTGGCCGCCAGGTTCCGCGAGCTGGGTGTGCTGCCCGGCAGGGCAATTGGAGTGTACTGCGGATCAGGCGTGACGGCCGCCCATGAGGTTGCAGCATTGGCCCATGCCGGTCTCGAGGCAGCACTATTCCCCGGTTCCTGGTCACAGTGGTCGCGACGTTCGGAACTGCCCGTGGCAGTGGGGAGCGAGCCGGGCGGGCATGCCGTCGACACTGTTTCTGATCCAGACACAGCTCCTCGGTCGCAACTGGCAGGCTGATTCGGTCGCAACTGGCAGGCTGATACGGCAACAGGGTAGCGTCGCTGTATGAGTCTTGGCCGTCCCAAACCGCCGCCGTTGGGCCAGCCCCTGCCAGCGCCGAATCCGAGGAGATCCATGAGCACCGCGCAGGCCTATGCCGCGACATCGCCGACGTCGGGGCTTCTTCCCCTGCAGATCGAGCGGCGTGAGCCGGAACCTCACGATGTGGAGATCACGATTGCCTTCTGCGGGCTGTGCCATTCGGATGTGCATGCCGTGCGCAGCGAGTGGCGGCCGTCGCGGTATCCACTGGTGCCCGGCCACGAAATCGTCGGACGGGTGACGGGGATCGGGCAGGACGTGACGCTCCACGCCATCGGTGATCTGGTGGGTGTGGGCTGTTTGGTGGATTCCTGCCGCGAATGCATCAGCTGCGAAGAGGGCCTGGAGCAGTACTGCGAGAACGGTTCCACCGGCACTTACGGTGTGCCCGATCGGCGGCGCGGGGGCGAGCCGACGCAGGGCGGCTACGCCACCTCGATCGTAGTCGACGAAAATTACTGTCTGCGCGTTCCGGAGAGCCTCGACCCGGCGGCCACGGCCCCGCTGCTGTGTGCCGGCATCACCGTCTACTCACCCATGCGGTACTTCGGGGTGGAGACCGGGGACTCGGTGGGCGTCGTGGGTCTGGGCGGCCTCGGGCACATGGCCGTCAAGCTCGCCAAGGCGATGGGCGCCGAAGTCACGGTGTTCACTACGTCGGAAGGTAAGGCCGAGGCAGCCCGCGCACTGGGGGCAGACCGCGTAGTCCTCTCCTCGGACAGCGTGTCGATGGCGCAGGTCCGGGACAGCATCGACTTGATCATCGACACCGTCGCCGCCGCCCACGACCTCGGCCCCTATCTGAGGACCATCCGCAGGGATGGCGCCCTGATCCAGCTGGGGTTGCCTCCGGGGGACATGCCGCCGGTTCCGGTCGGCGCGCTCATCCGCAAGCGCATCGCCTACGGCGGCTCCATGATCGGCGGGATCGCCGAGACCCAGGAGATGCTGGATTTCTGCGCCGAACACAACATCACTTCCGACATCGAAATGGTCACCGCAGACCAGCTCAATGACGCGTACGACCGCATGGTGGCCGGTGACGTGAAGTACCGGTTTGTCCTGGATATAGCATCTGTGAAGGAGAAAGCATGAGCACGCTGTTCACGAAAATCATCAACGGTGAGATCCCCGGAAAATTCGTATGGAAGGACGACGACGTCGTTGCTTTCCTCAGCATTGGGCCCTTGGCTGACGGCCACACGCTGGTGGTTCCGCGTGCGGAGGTGGACCGCTGGACGGACGCGCCGGCGGAGCTTTGGCAGAAAGTCACGGCCGTTGCCCAGACCATCGGCAAGGTGCAGGTTGAGGTGTTCGGGGCGCCGCGGGCGGGCATGATTATCGCCGGTTTCGAAGTGGACCACCTCCACCTTCACGTGTGGCCGGCCAGCTCGGAAGCCGAGTTCGATTTCAAGCGGGCAGAGCAGAACCCGGATCCCGATCGGATGGAGAACAATGCCCGGCAACTGCGCGCGGGCCTGCGTGACGCCGGCTACGGCGAATTCGTCCCGGCGGATTAGGCAGTGACGCCGGGCCGTTGTCCGGCGTCACTTGCTGAGCGCCTCGTTCAAGGCAGCACGCACGCGCTTCTCTGAAATGGAATAGGCCGTTCCCAGTTCCTGGGCGAAGAAGCTGACCCTCAGTTCCTCGAGCATCCACCGCACCTTGCGCAGCGCTCCGGGGTGCCGGGAGCCGGGACGCAAAGCCGCGACGGCGTCGTCGTACTCGTCTTCAAGCTTTTGCACGGCGGCCATCTGCTGGCCGTCCCGCGCCACGTTGGTTGGCAGCTTCTCCAGCCTGCGCTCGATCGCCGCCAGATAGCGGGGGAGATGGCTCAGCTGGGCATAGCCCGTACGGGCGACGAAACCGGGGTAGACCAGCTGCTCGAGCTGGCTCTTGATGTCGTTCAGGGCACTGATCAGGGCCAGGCTCGTGCTGGCCTTGAGCGATTTCTGGATGCGCCGGTTGCTGGAGAGGATTTTTTCGACGACGGCGGTCACGGAGAAGACGGTGTCGATCAGTTCCGCACGGACCACCTCATACAGGCGGTCGAACTCTTCCCTGGACCACGGCAGCTCCTGCGGCACCAGCTTATCGATGGCCGCCAGCGTACAGTCATCGATCAACGAGGCGACAGAACCATGCGGGTTCTGGCTAAAGGTGAGTTTCTCGGTGTTGTTCAAATGGTCCAGCACGTAGCGCTGCGGGGACGGCACACGAAGCGCCAGCAGCCGGATGACGCCGGAGCGCATGGCGGACTCCTGCTCCGCGGCAGTGGGATAGATCCGCCGCGCGACAGTCTGGCCTTCATCCACGAAGGCCGGATAGCCCGTGACCGTGTGGCCCGCTATCAACCGCTTGACCTCGCGTTCAAGCGTGGCGCCCGTCCACTCGGTCAGCCCTGTCAGTTCCTGGATATCGCTCGGCGCCGGAGCAGCCGGCGTCGAAGACGCCTTGGCCTGCTTCGCGGGCTTGGCCGTCTTGGGTGTGGCACCGAGTGAATCGGCGATGGCGCGGCGGGTCTGCGGCGCCAGCTCTTCCTGCAGCCGGGCCAGGTCTTTGTCTTCGCCCAGGACTTTTCCGCGTGCGTCCACCACCCGGAAACTGACCCGCAGGTGCGGCGGCACTGCTTCCCAGTTCCAGGAACCGGGCGGGATGATGTGGCCCTTGAGCCGGCGGAGCACCAGTTCCAGCGAAGGTTCCAGCTCGTCTTCTTCCGGAACAAACTCCTCTGCAAGAACCGCGGCAGCAGTACGCGCCACATCGGGGGCGGGCACAAAGTTCTTGCGCACCTGCTTAGGCAGGGACTTGATCAAAGCGGTCACCAGGTCAGCCCGCAGGCCGGGAATCTGCCAGCGGAAGGGCGCGGGATCGAGCTGGTTCAGGAACAGCACCGGCACTTCCGCCGTGACACCGTCTGAAGGGTTGGGAGTCCCGCCGGGCGCCACCGGCGAAAATTCATAGCTCAGCGGCAGCTCGAAGGAGCCTTGCCGCCAGATTTTCGGGAAGGCGTCGGCATCGAGCTCTTCGGCTTCTTCGGTCAGGAGCGCATCGGGGTCGAAGTCGAGCAGCGCGGGATTTTCCTCGCGTGCGGCCTTCCACCATTTGTCGAAGTGGCGCTCGGAGACCACGTTCTCGCCGATCCGCTGATCGTAGAACTCGAAAAGCGTCTCATCATCCACACGGAGACCGCGTCGGCGCGTGCGTGTCTCCAGCTCCTCGACCTCGGCCAGCAGGGCGCGGTTGCGGTGGAAGAACTTGTGGTGGGTGCGCCAGTCACCTTCAACCAGGGCATGGCGGATGAAGAGGTCCCGGCTGAGCTCGCGGTCGATCCTGCCGTATTGGATGCGCCGCTGCGGGATGATCGGGACGCCGTAGAGCGTGACCTTCTCATAGGCCATGACCGAACCCAGGCGGCGGGACCAGTGCGGTTCGGAATAGGTCCGTTTGAGCAGCTGCGGGGCGATTTCCTCGGCCCACAACGGATCGAACCGGGCAGCTACGCGGGCCCACAGCCGCGACGTCTCCACCAGTTCGGCCGCCATGACCCAATCGGGTGACTTCTTGAACAGCGCCGAGCCGGGGAAGATTGCGAAGCGGGTGCCCCGGGCACCGGCGTATTCGCGTTTGCGCTCCTCGTAGGCGCCGATGTGGCTGAGCAGGCCGGCGAGCAGGCTCTTGTGGATGTCGTCATGCTTGCCAACAGGATCTACGTCGCTGCCGGAAGAGAGCGTAATGCCCAGCGGCTTGGCGAGTTGCCGCAGCTGCGCAAACAGATCCTGCCATTCGCGGATCCGCAGATAGTTGATGAACTCGGTGCGGCACAACTTGCGGAACTGGGTGGAAGACAGTTCCTTCTGCTTGTCCTGCACGTAGCGCCACAGGTTCAGGATGCCGGTGAAGTCCGAGTTCTCGTCCACGAAGCGCTTGTGCAGTTCGGCGGCCTGCTGCTGCTTGCTGCCGCTGTCTGCAGAAGGCCGTTCACGCGGATCCTGGATGGTCAGCGCCGCAGCGAGAATCATGACCTCGCGGACGCACCCGCGTTTGCCGGCTTCGACAATCATGCGGCCCAGACGGGGATCTACCGGCAACTGGGCCAGCTGATGCCCGACGGCGGTCAGGCCGGGTTCGCGGCGCAGCCCGCGGCCACCTCCGCGGCCGGAGGCTTGCGGCTCGCGCGCCGCGTCGGCAGGCTTGCCCGGCTCGGCCAGTGCGCCGAGCTCGCGCAGGAGGTTGACGCCGTCGTTAATCGCCCGGGTCTCCGGCGGCTCGACGAACGGGAAATTCTCGATGTCCTTCGGGCTGCGGGCCACGCCCATGGCGGTCATCTGGAGGATGACGGCGGCCAAGTTGGTTCGCAGGATTTCCGGATCGGTGAACTCGCGCCGGGCTTCGAAATCCTCTTCCGAATACAGCCTGATTGCGATGCCATCGCTGACGCGGCCGCAGCGGCCGGAGCGCTGGTTGGCGGAGGCCTGGGAGATCCGTTCGATGGGCAAACGCTGGACCTTGGTCCGGTGCGAATACCTTGAGATGCGGGCCGTGCCCGTATCGATGACGTATTTGATGCCCGGCACGGTCAGGGAAGTTTCCGCCACGTTGGTGGCCAGGACGATCCGGCGCCGGCCGCCGGCACCGGGCGAAAAGACCCTGTGCTGTTCGGCCAGGGAGAGCCGGGCATAGAGCGGCAGGATCTCGGTTCCCGCCAACCGGCGGTTGGTCTGCACCCGCGCCCGCAGCGCGTCCGCGGCGTCGCGGATCTCCCGCTCCCCGGAGAAGAAGACGAGGATGTCCCCGTGGACTTCGCCGGCCAGTTCGTCCACTGCGTCGCAGACCGCGTCCAGGGGATCGCGGTCCTCTTCGAGCTCGTCGTCCGAGTCGATGGTGCCGGCCGGCATGTTGAGCGGACGGTACCTGATTTCCACGGGGTAGGTGCGGCCCGAGACTTCGATGATCGGAGCGGGCTCATCGTCACCGAAATGCTTGGCGAAGCGCTCCGGATCAATGGTGGCGGAGGTGATGATGACTTTCAGATCGGGGCGCTGCGGCAGAATGCGCTTGAGGTAACCCAGAATGAAATCGATGTTGAGGCTTCGCTCGTGCGCCTCGTCGATGATGATGGTGCTGTACTTCTTCAGCAACTTGTCATGCTGGATTTCGGCGAGCAGAATGCCGTCCGTCATTAGTTTGATCCGGGTGCTGCGGCCAACTTGACCGGTGAAACGGACCTGGAAGCCGACTTCCTCGCCCAGCTTGACGTCGAGTTCCTCCGCGATCCGCTCGGCAACGGTGCGCGCGGCGAGCCGGCGGGGCTGGGTGTGGCCGATCAGGCCCTTGTCCCCGAGTCCAAGTTCAAGGCATATTTTGGGGATCTGGGTGGTCTTCCCCGAACCGGTTTCGCCGGCAATGATGGTGACCTGGTTGGCGGCAATGGCCGCCATGATGTCATCCCGCCGTTCCGAAACCGGCAACGTCTCGGGATAAGTGATTTTCAGTGTCATGATTGCGCACCAGTTTATCGGTTCCCAAGGATTCATACACCCATGGACGGAACAGTGGCCTCACTGGCATTTCGATACGGATTGTCCATTCTTGGGCCTGCATGAGTGGACTCTTGTCCTAGGCCTGTGCTGAAGATTAGACAATGTGACGCTGTTCACAGGTACTATCGAAGTGGACTTTCCGCAGGGAATGACTGTCCGTGCCCGCAGCGGGGTAACGACGCCGCCGGCAAGCCGCATTTTCCACCCATTCAGCAACGTGGTGGAACGCATGGACAGCTGTGACTTGGGGGAGCGGGCCGGGAGCATCCGGCACGTTTGCGATTTGAAAGGAATCACTGGCATGAAACGGTCAACATACACAACCCTGGGCGCCTCGCTGTTCGCCTCGGCGCTGCTGATGACGGCGTGCGGCAACGGCGGTGGCGAGGCCGGCTCCGGCGAGAGCGGGCCGGCCGGCGAAATGGTCGAAATCGGCATCACGCAGATTGTTTCCCACCCCTCGCTGGATGCTTCGCGGGAGGGCTTCAAGAAGGCCCTGGCCGAGAACGGCTACACCGAGGGTGAAAACGTCACCTACGACGAGCAGAACGCCCAGGGCGACCAGGCTACCGCTACCTCGATTGCCGGCAAGTTCGCCACGGACCAGAAGGATCTTGTCCTCGCGATCGCCACTCCGACTGCCCAGGCGGCCGCGCAGGCCATCCAGGACATCCCCATCCTGATCACTGCCGTCACCGATCCCGTGGAGGCCGGCCTGGTCGAATCGCTGGAAGCCCCCGGCGGCAACATCACCGGGACGAGCGACCTCAATCCCGTCAAGGAACAGCTGGGACTGCTGAAGGAACTAGTTCCGGACGCGAAGAGCGTGGGCATCGTCTACAGCTCCGGCGAGGTGAACTCACAGGTCCAGGTCGACCTGGCGAAGAAGGTCGCTGCCGAGATGGGCCTGGAAATCAAGGAAGCCACCGTCAGCAACTCCAGCGAGGTCCAGCAGGCGGCGCAGTCCCTGGATGTCGACGCGTTCTATGTGCCGACAGACAACAACGTTGTCTCTGCTCTGAAGTCGCTCATCGGCGTTGCGGAATCGAAAAAGATTCCGGTAATCGCCTCGGATGCGGCCAGCGTTGAAGGCGGTGCCGTAGCTACCGAGGGCATCAACTACGAGGACCTGGGCTACCAGACGGGCATTATGGCCATCGAGGTCCTGGAAGGCGCTGACCCTGCGACAATGCCGATCCAGACGGCCTCCGAACTGGAAGTTGTTGTCAACCCCGCAGCCGCTGAGCGCATGGGCATCGAGATTCCAGCTTCCCTGCTGGAATCCGCCGACCGCGTCATCGAGTAGAACCTGAGGATACCGACACATGATTGTCGCGGTTGAGCTGGGCCTGATCTACGCGATCATGGCTCTGGGGGTCTACCTGACCTTCCGCATTCTGAATTTTCCCGATCTGACGGTTGACGGCAGCTTCACCACTGGGGCTGCCGTCGCCTCGATCATGATTATCAACGGCTATTCGCCGGTTGTTTCCACCGTCGCCGCTTTCGGCGCAGGACTGGTTGCCGGCTGGATTACCGGAATACTGCACACCAAGGGCAAGATCAATGGACTGCTGGCCGGCATTCTGACCATGATCGCCCTATATTCGATCAACCTGCGCATCATGGGCAGGGCAAACCTGCCCCTGCTGCGTGAAGACACGCTCATCACGCCTCTGCGCGACGCGGGTCTGCTGGGCACTGCGATGGCCGTGGTGGTCTTCTCGCTGTTCGCGCTGGCGGTCAAGTTCGTCATCGACTGGTTCCTGCACACAGACGTCGGTCTGGCCATGCAGGCTACCGGTGACAACGAAGAAATGATCCGCAGCTTCGGCGTGAGCACCGACCGGATGAAAATCCTGGGTCTTGCGCTTTCCAACGGACTGGTCGGCCTGTGCGGAGCGCTGATTGCCCAGTACCAGGGCTTTGCCGATATCGGCATGGGCATTGGTCTTATTCTGGCTGGTCTTGCGTCAGTCATCATCGGGCAGGCGATCTTCGGCTCGAGGCTCATCATCATCGCTTCGCTGGCCGTAGTTCTCGGCTCCGTTTTGTACCGCGTGGTCATCCAGCTTGCCCTGCAGGCGGGCCTGAACCCGAATGATATGAAGCTGATTTCCGCGGTGCTGGTGGTCATCGCCCTGGTACTGCCACAATGGAAGCTCTTCAAGCGGATCGGCGGACTGGCCAACATGAGGAAGTCGCTGACCGGGGCGGGAGCTAAGGGCTGACATGCTGGATATAACTAATGTGCACAAGACCTTTTTCGCGGGCACGGTCAATGAACGGGTGGCGCTGAAGGAGATCAACCTGTCGCTGACGCCGGGCGAGTTCGTCACGGTGATCGGCAGCAACGGCGCCGGTAAATCGACGGTCCTGAACATCACTTCGGGCAAGCTCCGTCCGGACACCGGCACGGTCAGGATCGACGGCAACGACGTGACGAAGCTGGCGGACCACCAGCGGGCAAAATTCATTGGCCGGGTCTTCCAGGATCCGATGGCCGGGACCTCCCCGGACATGACCATCGAACAGAACATGTCCATGGCTTACGAGCGCGGTAAGACGCGAGGCCTGGCCCCCGGTGTCACGAAGAAGAAGCGGGACTTTTTCCAAGAGGAGCTCAAATCCCTGGAGCTGGGCTTGGAGAACCGACTCAAGGCCAAAGTGGGCCTCCTCTCCGGAGGGCAGCGCCAGGCGCTCTCACTGCTCATGGCCACCTTCAGCAGCCCGAAAATCCTGCTGCTGGACGAGCACACTGCCGCGCTGGACCCGCAACGGGCGGATCTCGTGAGCCGTTTGACCGCGGAAGTTGTGGAACGGCACCAGCTGACCACCTTGATGGTCACCCACAATATGGAGCAGGCCCTGCGCCTCGGGAGCCGGCTGATCATGATGCATGAAGGCCGGATCATCCTGGATATTGGCCAGGAGCAGAAGCGGAAAACCACGGTGCAGGACCTGTTGCACGAGTTCGAAAAGATCAAGGGCGGAGCCCTGGACGACCGCACCATGCTGCAGTAAGCCTGCCGGGAACACGGGCTGCGGGCCTGTGTTTGGGGCGGAACTGAGGGAGGCCGGGCGCTTTAGCGTCCGGCCTTCGCCAGTTTTCCAGCCAGTTCCAGCGCGCGGTCCTTGAATTCGGCGGGCTGGAGGATTTCGAACTCGAATCCCATGGCGGCCAGCTGCATCAAAGGGTAGTCCAGCGAATCGAAACCCGAACGCAGAACAGTACTGCCGCCGTCGTCGGTCAGCTCCGCTACTTGGGGCGGTATCCGTTCGGCCACCGTTTGAAGCGGCGCGAAAATGCGTACGACGACGTCATAACGGTAGGGCGAGCGCGTGATTGAGTGTTGAACATACATTGCCAGATCCTTTTGCGGCAGCGGCCTGGGGGTGAAGCGTTCCCTGGCGGAAGGAACGCTTTCGAACCGGTCCACGCGGAAAGTCCGCCAGTCCTGGCGGCCCAGATCCCACGCCACCAGGTACCAGCGGTGTCCGGTGTCGACCAGGCCGTACGGCTCGGCCAGCCGCCGGGAGGACTCGCTGTCCGGTTTGGCATAACGGAAGGCCACAACGCGGTGGTCAGCGATGGCGGCGGAAACGCTGGTCAGTGTCTCCGGATTAACCACAGTCCGCGGGCTGCTCAGCGTAGTGACCGCGTTCTTGAGCATGGCGAATTTGGGGCGGAGCCGTGATGGCAGGACCTGCTCAAGCTTGGTCAGCGCCCGTACCGAAGCTTCGGCGACACCGGAAACGGGGCTGGCGGTGACGGCGCTGAGCCCCAGTGCAACGGCCAGGGCTTCGTCATCGTCCAGCAATAGTGGGGGTAGTTGCGCGCCGGCGCCGAGCTGATAACCGCCGGCCACGCCGGGCGACGCATTGATGGGGTAGCCGAGACTGCGCAGCTTGTCGATGTCCCGCCTGACGGTCCGCTCCGTGACGCTCATGCGCAGAGCTAAAGCCGAACCGGTCCATTCGCGGCGCATTTGGAGCAGGGACAGTAGCTGAAGCAGCCGTGCCGACGTTTCAAGCATGCACACAATCTACGCCCCAATGCGGACAGCCGCCGTCCTGAATTCTCTGGGCAAACCGGCGGCCGCACGACATGATGGAGCCAGACAAGCTGCAGCACCGCCGTGGGCGGAGCTGATCGGGAAAGGGAGCGGGAAATGGTGTTCAACGCTGAATTCGAACTGCTGGACCAGCTTCAGTGGCACTGGGAGAACCAGGCCAGGCCTCGGCTAAAGGGGCTGACCGACGAGGAGTATTTCTGGGAACCCGGGGAGGGCTGCTGGAACGTCCGCCACCGCGGGACCAGCCATGCGCCGATGGCCGTTGGCTCGGGTGATTTCACGATCGACTTCGCCATTCCCGAGCCTTATCCGGCTCCGGTGACCACCATCGCCTGGCGGCTCGGCCACATTTTGGTCGGAGTACTGGGAACCAGGAATGCGTCGCACTTCGGCGGGCCGGCGGTCGATTACGAAAGCTTCGACTATCCGGGAACCGCAGACGGTGCGCTGGCGTTGCTGGACGAATACTATGCCCGCTGGATCGAGGGCGTGGGTTCCTTGGGCGAGCCGGGCCTGGAGAAACCGTGCGGGGCGGCAGAAGGGCGGTTTGCGGATCGTTCCATGGGTGCGCTGGTACTGCACATCAACCGCGAAATGGTCCATCACCTTGCCGAAGTGGCGCTGCTGCGGGATCTCTTTGCCCACCGGCAGTAGGGGTGTCAGCAGCGCCGTCTTCGAACGGGGAGCAGCCGGCGCTTACCAGCGCATCAGCTGTGAGAACGGGCGGCTGGGCAGGACGCCGTCGGACCAGTCCTGCAGGGACCGCTCCTCCGGAGTATGGCCGTGTCCATCGCTGGGGATGATGGCGACGGTGGCAACGATGACGAGGATAAAAGCCAGGGCTAGAAAAAGTTCCATGACTTCATGGTGCGCCGGTACGGGCCCAAAAAAGAGTGGCAGAAACGACTACTAGCGATAAAAAACTGCCATAATGGACTCATGCTTAAAAACGTGGCTGTGCTGATACTTCCGGGTACTTCGCCGTTCGAATTCGGGGTCGCCTGCGAGGTGTTCGGTATCGACCGTTCCGCGCGTGGAACGGGGGTGCCGGCCTTCGACTTCAGGGTCTGCACGCCTGCGCCGGGGAAGGTGGACACCAAGACCGGGTTTTCCATTGATGTCGCACTGGGGCTGGAAGCGGCCGAGGACGCGGATCTGCTCATCGTGGCGCCCTATCAGTGGGACGCACCCGTGCCGGAAAAGGTTAAGCAGTCACTGCGCCGCGCCCATGCGCGTGGGGCGTGGGTGATGTCATTGTGCACGGGTGCTTTTGTTCTGGCCGGAGCCGGCTTACTGGACGGCCGCCGCGCCACCACGCACTGGCAGTACTCGCAGCAGCTTGCCCAGCAATACCCGCAGATCCATGTGGACGAGAATGTGCTCTATGTCCAGGATGACCGGATCATCACCAGCGCCGGTACGTCGGCCGGGATCGATGCCTGCCTCCATCTGGTGCGGACGGAGCTCGGCGCCGGAGTGGCGGCAGCCATTGCCCGGGACATGGTGGTACCGCCGCACCGGGAGGGTGGTCAGGCCCAGTACATCGCGCGCCCCTTGTCGCTGGAAGGCTGCAGCACTCTCAAGGACCTTGTGGTCTGGCTCAGCGAGAACCTTGACCGCGAGGTCTCCATCGCGGAACTGTCCCAGCGCGTGCACATGTCGGAACGGACTTTCGCCAGGCGGTTCCGCGCCGAGACCGGTGCGACGCCCGCTGCCTGGATCAATGCCCAACGAGTGCTGCTGGCCCAGGAGCTGCTGGAAACCTCTGACCTGAACATCGACGAGATTGCGCGCGCCACCGGTTTCGGGCAGGCAGTCCTGCTGCGCCATCATTTCGTCAAAGCACTCAACATTTCGCCGGCAAGCTACCGCCGGACGTTCCGCGGAAGCTCCGCGGCCATGGCTGTTCACTGACGCGACGGTCGCAAGCCTTCCCTGCACACCCCATGTCCTGCCGGAACGAAAATGCCCCGCCAGCTGGTATTCCAGCGGCGGGGCTTTCTGCGGTGCCCTCGATAGGATTCGAACCTACGGCCTTCTGCTCCGGAGGCAGACGCTCTATCCCCTGAGCTACGAGGGCGCGGCGCCGGGTAAATCTTCCAGCACCTTTTGGGACGTCAATGAGCTTATCAGGAACTACCCCCACAGACACAAACCGTCAGTATCCGAGGAAGGCGCACTGGTGGATTCGGCGGACGCCCCGGGTGGATAACCCCTGAAGAAACCATGTGACGGTATCTGTCCGGCAGGTCTTCCGTGGTGACAGCCATAGCCCACTAGGCGACGGCAGAATCCGGTTTGCAGTGCACTTATGCTTAACGGGTGACTCCTGAAGAACTTTCCGCTGCCATTACCGCCTGCCTGCAGGATGCCGTCGACGCAGGTGACTTCACCGTTGAGATGCCCCGCGAGGTGCGGGTGGAGCGACCGAAGAGCCGCGAGCACGGTGACTGGGCCACGAACGTGGCCATGCAGCTGGGCAAGAAGGCGGGGATGAACCCGCGCCAGTTCGCCGAAATCCTCAGTGCCCGGCTGGCCAAGATCGACGGCGTTGCCAAGGTTGACATTGCCGGTCCTGGGTTCTTGAACATCACATTGGATGCCGCGGCTGCGGGTTCACTCGCGCAGACCATCGTCGAAACCGGCGATAGTTACGGGACCGGTGCGGAGTACGCCGGCACCAAGATCAATCTGGAGTTCGTCTCCGCCAATCCCACCGGACCTATTCACTTGGGCGGGACACGCTGGGCTGCCTTGGGGGATTCGCTGGCCCGTATCCTACAGGCGCAGGGGGCGGAAGTTACGCGCGAGTACTACTTCAATGACCACGGCAATCAGATCGACCGCTTTGCCCGGTCCCTGCTCGCCAGCGCCAAGGGCGAGCCCGCACCGGAAGACGGCTACGGCGGCGACTACATCGCGGATATCGCCAACGCCGTGCTGGCCCAGAATCCGGACGCGCTCTCCGCTGAAGACCCGCAGGAAGAGTTCCGCAGCCGGGGCGTCGAGCTGATGTTTGCTGCCATCAAAAAGTCGCTGCATGAGTTCGGCGTCGATTTCGATGTCTACTTCCACGAAAATGCGCTCTTTGAAGACGGCGCCGTCGACACGCTGCTGGAACAGCTCAAGACCTCCGGCAGCCTCTACTTCGACGAGGGCGCCTGGTGGCTGAAATCCACGGACTTCGGCGACGACAAGGACCGGGTGGTCATCAAGTCGGACGGCCATGCAGCCTACATCGCCGGCGACATCGCCTACTTCAAGAACAAGCGTGACCGCGGCTTCGACCTGTGCATCTATATGCTCGGAGCGGACCACCACGGCTATGTGGCGCGGCTGAAAGCTGCGGCCGCGGCCATGGGCGACAGCGCGGACCGCGTCGAGGTCCTGATCGGCCAGATGGTGAACCTGGTCAAGGACGGCAAACCGGTCAGGATGTCCAAGCGTGCCGGCACGGTGGTTACCATGGAGGACCTCGTGGACGCGGTCGGTGTGGACGCGGCACGCTACGCGCTGACGAGGTCGCACGCGGATTCCAACATCGACGTCGATCTGGACCTGCTGACCAAGCGCAGCAACGAGAACCCGGTGTTCTACGTGCAGTATGCCCATGCCCGTACCTGTGCCGTTGCCCGAAACGCGGTAGCCGCAGGGGTGGAACGCAGCGCCTTCGACGCATCCTTGCTGGACCACGCCACCGAAAACGAACTGCTGGCTTACCTCGGCGCCTACCCGTCCGTCGTGGCCACCGCGGCCAAGCTGCGCGAACCGCACCGGGTGGCACGCCATCTGGAAGTCATCGCCGGCGCCTACCACCGCTGGTACGATTCCTGCCGCGTGACGCCGTTGGGCGATGCCGACGTAACCGACCTGAACCGGACCCGACTATGGCTCAATGACGCGACCACCCAAGTTCTGGCCAATGGCCTGGGCCTGCTGGGCGTCAGCGCGCCGGAACGGATGTAAGCACATGACTTCAACAATTCGCGAAGCCTCCCCGCTCGCTCCCCAGTGGCTGAGCTATCCGGAAGACGCCAACGAACTGCAGCCCAAGATGTGGGCCCGCGGTGTGGCCCGCGGTGCCAGCGGCGAACTGGAGATCGACGGCGTGGGCGTCAGCGACCTCAAGGCCCGGTTCGGCTCGCCGCTCTTCGTTATGTCCGAGACGGATTTCCGCGCCCGCGCCCGGGACTTCAAGGAGTCCTTCGACGCCGCTTTCGCCGACCTGTGCGGGGGAGTGGACGTCTACTACGCCGGCAAGTCCTTTCTCTGCATCGAGGTAGCGCGCTGGGTGGAGCAGGAAGGCCTGCGGCTGGATACCTGCTCCGGCGGCGAACTGGCCGTGGCCGCCCGCGCCGGCATTCCCGGTGAGAAGCTCGGCCTGCACGGGAACAACAAGTCCGATGCGGAACTGAACCGGGCCCTGGACATGAAGCTGGGCCGGATCGTGGTGGACAGCCTGGATGAACTCCAGCGGCTGGCAGCCATTGCCGCCGCCCGGTCCGAGCGGGCCAATGTCATGCTTCGGCTGACGCCCGGCGTGCACGCCCACACGCATGAATTCATTGCCACTGCGCACGAGGACCAGAAGTTCGGCCTCTCCATGGCAGCAGCGGACACGGAGTCAGGCACAGCGGACGACGGAGGGGAGTCGCCTTCCGCAGGCAACTCGCCGGCCGCACGGGCAGTCAGCGAGGCCCTGGCATCCGAGTCCATCAATCTGCTGGGACTGCACTGCCACATCGGTTCCCAGATCTTCGAACCCGAAGGTTTCGCCCTGGCGGCGGAGCGGCTGCTGACCTTCGTCGCCCAAATCCGTGACGAACATGGCGTGGAGCTCCCGGAGCTGGATCTGGGCGGCGGCTACGGCATCGCCTACACTGAGGTCGATACCCCGCGCCCGCCGGCCGAACTCGCGGAGGCGATGGCCGCCGTCGTTAGTTCCACCTGCCGCAGGCTGGAACTGAAGGTTCCGCGGATCTCGATCGAACCGGGGCGCGCCATCGTGGGGCCGAGCACGTTCACCCTGTATGAAACGGGCACGTTGAAGACTGTGAACGTGGACAGCGAGGACGGACGGACCTATCCGCGGCGTTACATTTCCGTGGACGGCGGCATGAGCGACAACGCCCGCCCGGTACTGTACGATGCCGACTATTCGGCTGTGCTGGCTTCCCGTGTGACGGATGAAGACCCGATTATTTCCCGCGTGGTTGGCAAACATTGCGAAAGCGGTGACATTGTAGTCAGGGACGTTTATCTGCCTGGTGACGTCGCTGCCGGAGATCTGCTGGCGGTGCCGGGCACCGGTGCCTACTGCTGGGCGCTGGCCAGCAACTACAACTATGTGGCACGGCCGCCGGTAGTTGCGGTCCGGAACGGCCAGGCACGGCTGATTGTGCGCGGCGAAACAGAAGAGGATCTTCTGGCCCGCGACTTGGGCTGAGGCCCGATCAGTCCGCTCGGGGCGGTGGATTTCTTGGAAACAACAATGGCTTTGGGAGTAAGTACAGCAATGAACACGCTGAAAGTGGCACTGTTGGGATGCGGAAATGTCGGATCCCAGGTGGCCCGGATTCTCCTGGACGACGCCGCCGACCTGGCCTCGCGTTCGGGAGCCCGGCTGGAACTGGCCGGAATCGCCGTCCGAAACGTTGACGCGCCGCGCGACGTCGACCTGCCCCGGGACCTGTTCACCGACGACGCCGAGACGCTGGTCAAGGACGCGGACATCGTCATTGAGCTCATGGGCGGACTGGAACCGGCGCGTTCGCTGATCCTGCGCTCCATCGAGCACGGTGCCTCCGTGGTCAGCGGGAACAAAGCGCTGCTCGCGGCCGACGGGCCCGCCCTGTACGAGAAGGCCTCTGCCGCCGGCGTCGAGCTCTACTATGAGGCGGCCGTGGCCGGAGCCATCCCGATCCTGCGTCCCATCCGGGAAAGCCTCTCCGGGGACCGGATCAAGCGTGTGCTGGGCATTGTCAACGGCACGACCAACTACATTCTCGACCAAATGGACACCACCGGCGCAGCCTTCGAGGACGCGCTGAAGGCCGCCCAGACCCTCGGCTACGCCGAGGCGGATCCAACGGCCGACGTCGAAGGGTTGGATGCAGCGGCGAAGGGCACCTTGCTTGCCTCGCTGGCTTTCCACACTACGTTCCCGCTGGACGCGGTCAAGTGCGAGGGCATCACCGGCATCACCTCCGCAGACATCGACGCGGCCAAGGACACCGGTTTCCTGATCAAACTGCTGGCGATCGCCGAGAAGCAGCCAACAAAGGACGGCGGCGAAGGGGTGTCCGTGCGCGTGCATCCTACCCTGCTGCCGCGTACCCACCCGCTGGCTGCTGTCCACGGTGCGTTCAACGCTGTGTTCGTCGAGGCGGAGAACGCCGGCGAGCTGATGTTCTACGGCCAGGGCGCCGGCGGACGTCCCACGGCCTCGGCCGTACTCGGCGATGTTGTCAGCGCCGCCCGCCGCATGGTCAGCGGCGGCCGTGGACGCACCGAAACAACGGGCAAGCACCTGCCGGTCCTGGGCGAAGAAAGCATCCTCACCAGCTACTACATCGACATCGACGCAGCGGACCAGCCCGGCGTCCTGGCCAAGATTGCCCATGTCTTCGCCGACCATGGGGTGTCGATCGAAGTCATGCGCCAGACCATGCACACGGAAGATCTGGTCTCGATCGCCGACGGGACCGCGTCCGCGGAACTGCGCATCATCACCCACCGCGGCACCGAGGAATCGCTCGCCGCGACGGTGGAGGCCATCAAGGATCTCGACATTGTTAATTCAGTTACTTCCGTACTGCGAGTAGAAGGAGTCTAAGTGGCCCACCAATGGCGCGGCGTTATCCGCGAGTACGCCGAACGTCTGCCCGTCACGGACCGGACCGAGATCATCACCCTCGGTGAAGGCGGAACACCGCTGGTCCATGCCAAGGCCCTCTCCGAGCTGACCGGCTCCACCGTGTACCTGAAGGTGGAGGGGATGAACCCCACCGGCTCCTTCAAGGACCGCGGCATGACCATGGCCATCACTGCGGCCGTGGAGGCAGGAGCCAAGGCCGTAGTCTGCGCTTCAACGGGCAATACTTCGGCGTCCGCTGCCGCCTACGCCACCCAGGCGGGACTGAAGTGCGCCGTGCTGGTGCCGGCAGGGAAGATCGCGATGGGCAAGATGAGCCAGGCCATCGCCCACGGCGCCGAGATCATCCAGATCAACGGCAACTTCGATAACTGCCTCGAAGTTGCCCGCAAGCTTTCGGAGGCGTACCCGGTTTTCCTGGTTAACTCCGTCAACCCCGCGCGGATCCAGGGCCAGAAGACCGCTGCGTTCGAGACCGTCGACTTCCTCGGCGATGCCCCGGACATCCACGTGATGCCCGTCGGCAACGCCGGAAACATCACGGCGTACTGGAAGGGCTACCAGGAGTACGCCAAGCCTTACGAGTCCGAGACTGCCGGTACCCTCGAAGCCGTCGCCACCAAGACACCCACGCTGTGGGGCTTCCAGGCCGCCGGTGCGGCACCGCTGGTGCTGGGACACCCGGTCACCGAGCCGGAAACCATCGCCACCGCCATCCGGATCGGCAACCCTGCATCCTGGGACACCGCCATCGCCGCCCGTGACGAGTCGGGCGGGCTGATTGATTCGGTGACGGACGAGGAAATCCTCAATGCGCACCGCTGGCTGTCCTCCAAGGAAGGCGTGTTCGTCGAGCCGGGTTCGGCGGCGGGCGTTGCGGGCGTCATTAAGAAGCATGCCGCCGGGGAAGTTCCTGCGGGCAAGACCATTGTGATCACGGTGACCGGCCACGGCCTGAAGGATCCGCAGTGGGCCTTGCAGACCGAAGACGGCCATGAGGTTACACCCGTCAAGGTGGATTTCGACGTCGTGAGCGTGGCTGCAGCTCTTGGTCTCGAATAACACCGCCGTGAGGACCGCAGAGCGTACCGCCGTGATGCCCGGGCAGCGCGTCAGCGTCCGGGTACCGGCGACCAGCGCCAACCTCGGGCCCGGTTTTGACAGCCTCGGCCTGGCCGTAAGTCTGTATGACTCGGTCAGCGTTGAAACCACCGACGACGGCGTCTTCCATGCCGAGATCTCCGGTGAAGGCGCCGCCAACCTGCCCACGGATGAAAGCCATTTGATCATCCGCACCATCCAGGACACGCTGGGACGGGCGGGTTACCGGGCGGAAGGCTTGCGGCTGCAGGCCGAGAACGTGATTCCGCACGGCCGGGGACTGGGATCCTCCGCGGCGGCCATCGTCTCCGCGGTGCTGCTGGCCAACTCCTTGCTGCCCGTTGCTGCCCGGCTCAGTGCCCAGGAAGTCCTGCAGCTGTGTTCCGCCCAGGAAGGCCATCCGGACAACGTGGCTCCGGCGCTGGCGGGCAAGCTGGCCATCTCCTGGGAAACGGCGGGTTCTTTCTTCAGCACTGCCGTTGATGTCGCTACGGAAATTGTTCCGGTCGTGGCCATTCCGTCCTATGAATTGTCAACCGAAATGGCCCGGAATCTGCTGCCGGTCTCGGTGCCACACCATATCGCCGCGGCCAACGCCGGACGGGCGGCCCTGCTGGTGCAGGCGCTGACGCGTGACCCGGAACTGCTGCTCGCGGCGACAGTGGATGAGCTGCACCAGAGCCACCGGGCGCCGGCCATGGCACCGAGCGCAGATCTGCTGCAGTCTCTTCGTGCGTCCGGTTTCGCCGCTGTTGTCTCCGGTGCCGGCCCGACGGTTATGACGCTGGCTGCAGGGTCCGCGCAGGCGGATGAGGTCGAGCGGCATATCGCCGCCACGTTGGCGTCCTCACAGATGCCGGACGGCTGGCGTGTCCTTAAACTGACGGTTGACACAGATGGTGCTAAAGTGGAAGTGCACCGCCGGAAATAACCGGCTTGGCAATCTGTCGAAAGTCCCGCGTGGACATACAACATCCGGCAGCGAACCAAAGATCGGTGCAACCTTCCAGGATCCGTCACGGAATTACTGAGTGCTGTAAATGCGCGTAAGAGTGCGGGCAGCATATCCCTAAGACCATTGTGAACGAGATCCATTCAAGGTTTTTCTCATGTCACTCGGCGTTGCCTGGTCTCACACTTGGGCAACCCCGACCCGGCCTTGTTTCTTATGCATCGGCCGGGACGCAAACAACGCGGTCCACTTCACATGCGGACCGCCCGACGAGGGGGAAGGATCCTTCGTGACTGAAACCACTGACCTGGCTGCAGGTGTGGATACATCATCAGACTCTGCTGCGCCGAAGAGCGCAGGACTTGCCGGACTTAAGCTTGCCCAGCTGCAGGCCTTGGCCGGCCAGCTTGGCATCACCGGCGGTTCCAGGATGCGCAAGAGCGACCTGGTGGCGGCCATTTCGGACCACCAGCGTGGTTCCGCAGTAGCTGACCGTCCTGCCAAGAAGACCACCGGCCGTGCAAGCGCCAAAGAAGCTGCTCCCGCAGCTGAAGAGCCCGCGGTCCCTGCAGCGGCTGCAGCCGATACTGCGGACAAAGCGGAGGCGAAAGACAGCGGTGATCTGAACAAGGCCGCAGAACGCGTAAGCCGGACCCGCAACCGCAACCGTCGCGCGACCAGCGACGGCAACGTGACGCCGGAAGCGGCGCAGGCGCCCGCTACAGCCGAAACATCAACGGACGGCGAAGTTGCCGCTCCCAAGGCTGCAGACGCCCAGCGCGCGGACGCACAGCAGGCCGATGTGCAGCCCGCTGAAACGAAGCCGGAATCCGAAGGCGGCCGCGAGGGTCGTCGTAGCCGCGGTCGTAACCGTCGTGAGGACCAGCCGGAGCAGCAGGCCGAGAAGCCCGCTGACAAGCCGGAGCCGTCCGAAACTCCTGCTGAGGGTGCGAAGGAAGGCCAGACCGAGCGCGCTGACCGCGGTGAGCGCAGCGACCGTAACGATCGTGGCGACCGTAATGACCGCCGTGAACGCAGCCGTACCCGCGGTCGCGACACCGAGTCCGCCGGCAGCGACAACCGGGACAGCCGCAGCGATAGCCGCAGTGACAACCGTAGCGACGACGGCGACGACGGCGGCCGCGGACGCAACCGCCGCAACCGTAACCGCCGCGACCGCGACACGGACACCAGCAACCGGTACCGCGACCGCAACGAGCGCCGCCGCGGACGCGGCCAGAACCCGGACGTGGACGATACCGAGGTTACCGACGATGACGTGCTGCTGCCCGTGGCCGGCATCCTCGACGTCCTCGAGAACTACGCGTTCGTGCGCACCTCCGGCTACCTGCCCGGTCCGAACGATGTCTACGTCTCGCTGGCTCAGGTCAAGAAGTACAACCTGCGCAAGGGCGACGCCGTTGTTGGTGCCATCCGCGCCCCGCGGGACGGCGAGAACGCCAACCAGAACAGCCGCCAGAAGTTCAACGCCCTGGTGCGCCTGACCTCCGTCAACGGCAAGCCTGCCGAAGATAACAAGGACCGGGTCGACTTCACCAAGCTGGTTCCGCTTTACCCCTCGGAGCGCCTGCGCCTCGAAACGGAACCGAAGAAGATCGGCCCCCGCGTTATCGACTTGGTCGCCCCGATCGGCAAGGGTCAGCGCGGTCTCATTGTGTCGCCGCCGAAGGCCGGTAAGACACTGATCCTGCAGTCGATTGCCAACGCCATCACCATCAACAATCCTGAGGTCCACCTCATGATGGTTCTGGTTGACGAGCGTCCCGAAGAAGTCACCGACATGCAGCGTACGGTCAAGGGCGAGGTCATTGCCTCCACCTTCGACCGTCCCGCCGACGACCACACGACCGTTGCCGAACTGGCCATCGAACGCGCCAAGCGCCTGGTGGAAATGGGAATGGACGTCGTCGTTCTGCTGGACTCGATGACCCGCCTGGGCCGTGCCTACAACCTGGCCGCTCCTGCTTCCGGTCGTATTCTCTCCGGTGGCGTGGATTCCTCCGCGCTGTACCCGCCGAAGCGCTTCTTCGGTGCTGCCCGCAACATTGAAAACGGCGGTTCGCTGACCATCCTGGCCACCGCGTTGGTTGAAACCGGTTCCAAGATGGACGAAGTTATTTTCGAAGAGTTCAAGGGCACGGGCAACATGGAACTTCGCCTGTCCCGCAATCTGGCGGACAAGCGGATCTTCCCTGCAGTGGACGTCAACGCTTCCGGCACCCGTCGCGAGGAAAACTTGCTCTCGTCGGAGGAAGTCAAGATCATGTGGAAGCTGCGCCGGGTTCTTTCCGGGCTCGATACGCAGCAGGCGCTTGAGCTCCTCACCAACAAGATCCGGGACACGCAGTCCAACGTCGAGTTCCTGATGCAGGTACAGAAGACGACGCTGGGCGCGAAGTCCGACAACGACAAGTAGCTGCCCTGACCGCTCATGATCTCTCCGGTCCCGCAATGCGGGACCGGAGAGATCTGGGCGGTTCGTTGTTTAAGCGGCCGGTTGGTGTCTTATCTAGACTTATTGAAGAAGTCGAAAGAGGTTTGAGAAATGTTTGAGTCCGTACAGGGATTGCTCGCAGAGCATGCAGAACTGCAGAAGCGGCTGAGCGATCCGGCCGTGTACGCGGATCAGGGACTGGCTCGCAAGCTGGGCCGCCGGTCGGCGCAGCTGAACGGAATCGTCGAGGCATACAACCGCTGGAGCCAGCTGGAGGGCGATCTGGGCGCGGCACGGGAAATGGCGGCCGAGGACCCCGAGTTTGCAGCCGAAATCCCCGGGCTTGAAGCTGATCTCGAGACAGCACAGGCAAGACTGCGCCGGTTGTTGATCCCGCGGGATCCGGACGACGCACGAAATGTCATCATCGAGGTCAAGGGCGGTGAAGGTGGCGACGAAGCCGCCTTGTTCGCCGGTGATCTGCTGCGCATGTACACCCGCTATGCGGAGCAGCGCGGGTGGAAGACCGAGATCATCTCCGCCACGGAGTCCGATCTGGGCGGATACAAGGACGTGTCCATGGCGATCAAGGGTTCGTCGAACGACCCGGCGGAAGGCGTCTGGGCCAGGATGAAGTTCGAAGGCGGCGTACACCGGGTCCAGCGCGTTCCGGTCACCGAGTCCCAGGGTCGTATCCACACCTCCGCCGCAGGCGTCCTGGTCCTGCCGGAGGTGGACGAGCCGGAAGAAGTCGACATCAGCCAGAACGACCTGAAGATCGATGTCTACCGCTCCTCCGGGCCGGGCGGGCAGTCGGTCAACACCACGGATTCCGCAGTCCGCATCACGCACATCCCCACCGGGATCGTGGTCGCAATGCAGAACGAAAAGTCCCAGCTGCAGAACCGTGAAGCAGGCATGCGCGTGCTGCGTGCCCGCCTGTTGGCGCACCAGCAGGAGCAGATCGACGCCGCCAACTCAGAGACTCGTAAGTCGCAGATCCGGACCATGGACCGCTCGGAACGCATCCGGACATACAATTTTCCGGAAAACCGCATCGCGGACCATCGCACCGGCTACAAGGCTTACAACCTGGATGCCGTCATGAACGGGGAACTCGAACCTGTCATCCAATCGGCCATCGAGGCGGACGAGCAGGCGCGGCTCGAGGCACTCGGCGAGGATCACTAGGCACCAGTGACCGGAGAAACGCTTGCCGAGGCTCTCGCCGAGGCAACTCAGATATTGGAGCGGGCGGGCGTGCCCAGTCCACGCGTAGATGCCGAGCTTCTGGCGGCACACCTCATGGCGGAGTCCTTGGGCAGGATCAGATCGCTGGCGCTGACCGGTGCATTGGTCCCGCCGGAGTTCGGTGAGCTCGTGGCGGAACGGGCGCGCCGCGTCCCGCTCCAGCACATCACGGGTAAGGCGTACTTCCGCCACCTCGAACTGCAGGTCGGACCCGGAGTTTTTATCCCGCGGCCGGAGACGGAGACCGTTGCCCAGCACGCCATTGACCGCGCCGCGAAGATCAGGCGTGCGAAGGTCGTTGATCTTGGTACCGGGTCGGGCGCGATCGCGGCGTCCATTGCACAGGAAGTTCCCGAGGCGGATGTCTTCGCCGTGGAACTGAGTGATCTCGCCCATGCCTGGGCAGGACGCAACCTGCAGCCGTGGGGCGTGACCCTGGTCCAGGAAGACCTGCGAACCGCGCTTGCCGGACACGACGGAACCTTCGACGTCGTTGTTTCCAATCCTCCGTATATCCCCGCCGAAGCCGTGCCGCGGGACCCCGAAGTGGCCGAATATGACCCGCAGATTGCGCTGTACGGTGGCGGCGCCGACGGTCTCCAGTTGCCGGCGGCCACGGCCAGCACCGCTGCACGGCTGCTGAAATCCGGCGGTTACTTCATCATGGAACATGCGGAAGTCCAGGCCGAAGCTGTGTCGCACCTGCTGCACAGCGCCGGGTGCTGGGACGATGTTGCCACAGTCTACGATTTGACCGGACGCGAACGGGCCACGGCCGCCGTCCGGCGGTAGCGCTGCCCCGAAATGAAAGAATGATTCTGTGACCACCACATTCAACTGCACGGACGACGTCGAACGCAGTGAGGGCCTTGCCGCCGCGCAGACGGCGATCGCGTCAAAACAGTGCATAGTCATGCCCACGGATACGGTCTACGGCATCGCCGCGGATGCTTTTTCGCCGCAGGCGGTTGCTACGCTGCTGGCTGCCAAGGGCCGGGGCCGCACCATGCCCCCTCCGGTCCTCATTCCCCGTCCGCAGACCATGGACGGGCTCGCGGTGGACATCCCCGAGGAGGCTCGACGCCTGGCGGACGAATTCTGGCCCGGCGGACTGACTCTGATCTTCCACGCACAGCCCTCGCTGACCTGGGATCTGGGTGACACAAAAGGCACCGTGGCGCTGCGGATGCCCGATGACCGCCTGGCGCTGGATCTGCTCGCTGTCACAGGACCGCTGGCCGTCTCGTCGGCGAACCGCACCGGACAGCCTGCCTCCCGGACCGCAGCCGAAGCCCACGTGCAGCTCGCCGAATCCGTGGAGGTTTACCTGGAAGATGGACTGCGCGGTGTTACCGAAGACAGCCAGTCCCTGCCGTCGACTATCGTCGACTGCACGTCACAGCCCTTCCGCGTGGTCCGTTACGGAGCCATACCGGTAGACAGGTTGCGCGAAATCGTGCCGAACCTCCTCGGCATTGGGGAGGAACCGGCCGAGCAGACGCCGGACCCCGCATCGGAGACGCCCGGGGAGAGCAGCCAACTATGAGCATTGGACGTGGCCCGGCCTCCGGCAAGACCGCCAGCAGTGACAAGGTCCTCTGGCTCTGGTCGCAGTTCCTGCTCGATTCATTCGCATGGATCGTTTCGATCGTCCTGGCCGTCTTCCTGCGGTACGAGATGGTGCTGGATCCCTCGAAAATCCCCGGCATCATTGTCCTCTGCGCCATAGCGATCGCCTCACAGTTCGCAGTAGGTTCAGCTTTCGCTCTGTATAAAGGCCGGTATAGTTTTGGCAGCTTCCACGAGGCGAAGCTGCTTGTGATTGTGACGGTGGCGGTTTCGGCCATCACCACGGTTGCCCTGCTGTTCTTTGGCATCTCCATGGGTATTGCCCGTGGCACCGGTATCATTGCTTTCCCCTTCGCCTGCCTTTTCATGGCGGCTATCCGTTACCTGAAGCGGATGTATGTGGAGAGCAAGGCCAAACCCGGTGAAGAAGCCGCCCGCACCCTGATCTACGGCGCCGGTTTTGTGGGAAAGTCCATTGTGACGCGCATGTGCAACGACCCGCAGTCGCCCTGGCTGCCTGTCGGCCTGATTGACGATGACCCGGCGAAGAAACACCTGCGGATTGTCAGCGTTCCGGTGCTTGGCCGGATGGAGGACCTGCCGGAAATCGTTGCCCGGACAAATGCCACGGTCCTGTTGATCGCCATAGCGGACATCGATGCCAAGCAAGTCCGCCGGATTTCCGACGCAGTCGCAGGCCTCAACATCAAGGTGCTGGTTGTCCCGCCGCTGAAGGACATGCTGACCGGCGGGTCCGACTTTTCCTTCCGCGAGGTGGCAATCGAGGATCTGATCGGACGGCAGCCCGTCGACATCCATGTTGATGAGATCGCCCATTATGTCAAGGGAAAGCGGGTGCTGATCACCGGGGCCGGCGGATCCATAGGATCGGAACTGTGCCGGCAGATCAACGAATTCGAGCCGCGTGAATTGATCATGTTGGACCGAGACGAAACCGGACTGCAATCCACCCAGATATCGATCACCGGCCAGGGCCTGCTCAACGGCAAAGACACGGTGCTGGCCGACATCCGCGACGCGGCTGCCCTGGAGGAGATCTTCTTGGATCGCAAGCCCGAGGTGGTGTTCCACGCAGCGGCGCTCAAACACGTTTCCCTGCTGGAGCAGTATCCCGAGGAAGCCTGGAAGACCAACATCATGGGCACGTTGAACGTTCTGCAGGCGGCCCGGCTGGCGGATGTCCAGACGTTCGTCAATATCTCTACTGATAAGGCAGCGAATCCGACGACGGTGCTTGGGCATTCCAAACGCGTAGCGGAGAAAATCACGGCGTGGCTCGCGCAGCAGACCGGATTGAAGTACGTCTCGGTCCGTTTCGGGAATGTCCTGGGTAGCCGCGGTTCGGTGCTGCCGCTGTTCAACGAGCAGATCCGCAACGGGGGACCGGTAACGGTGACCGATGCGGACGCAACCCGTTTCTTCATGACGATTCCGGAAGCATGCCAGCTTGTCATTCAGGCCGGAGCCATCGGACGCGGGGGAGAGGTCCTGATTCTGGACATGGGAGAACCGGTACGGATACTCGACGTCGCCCAGCGCATGATTGCGATGTCCGGCAAAGAGATTGATATCGTCTTCACCGGTCTGCGTCCAGGTGAAAAGCTGCACGAAGAACTGATCGGTATCGGTGAAGACGATTCGCGTCCGCTGCACCCGAAGATTTCGCATGCTTCCATTGACGCGCTGGACCCGCACCAGATGAGTCTTGAGGAGTGGAAAAACCGACAGCACTTGCCACTGGCCAGTAACGAGCCGGAGTCGGCGAAGTGACCGGCTTGCTTTCAGCTGCTGTTGCCCTCGTCCTCAGCCTGTCGCTGCCGCTGGCCTTGAAACCACTGCTGCTCAAGCTGGGTGTGCTGGACATACCGAACGAGAGATCGTCGCATACAAAAGTAGTAGTCCGGGGTATGGGCATCACCGTGGCGGTCGGTGTCCTGGGCGGGCTGCTCACGGCAGTGCTGACCGGGGCCGCTGCCGATGGTGTGGCAATTGTCGGGATCGTGGCCGGCGTTTGTGCAGCCGCCGCTCTGCTGGGGTGGCTGGAGGACTTCCGCGGTGTGGCCATCTCCGTACGCTTTCTGCTGCAGTTGGCAATTGGTGCCGCCAGTACGGCCATTATCGTGGTCCTGACCGACACCTCCTGGTTGTGGATTCCGGTCGGCGCGCTGGCCATTGCCGGCTACATCAATGTTGCGAACTTCATGGACGGGGTCAACGGCATATCCGGCCTGCACGGATTGGTCGTGGGACTGTTGTTTTCAGTGGCCGGGATGATGTCGTCGCTTGACTGGTTGACGGTCTCGGGGCTCGTGATTGCCGCCGCGTTTGCTGCTTTTCTGCCCTGGAACCTTTCCGGCAGCAACTTTCTTGGCGACGTCGGCAGCTATCTGCTGGGTGCCTCGCTGGCCGTCCTAGGGGCTGCGGGTTTCCTCAGCGGAGTCCAGCCGGAGTATTTGCTTGGGCCGGTGACCATCTATCTTGCCGATACGATGACCACCTTGCTGCGCCGGATCAGTGCGGGGGAGCGGTGGTACGCGGCACACCGCCAGCACGTCTACCAACGGCTGACCGACGTTGGGCTCAGCCATGTGCAGTCGGCCCTGTTGGTAGCGGTTTGCTCGCTGCTGACCGGCTTGTGCGGACTCGCGGCTGCCGCCAGCACCATGCCAGGCAAGGCGTCAGCGCTGCTGGTTTGCGCCGCCGTCGTACTTTTTTACCTTCGCTCGCCACGCATCTTCGGCCGCCGCGCCGCCGATGCCGCGACCGGATAGCGTCAGCAGCAGGACATGCATTCACAGGCTGACTTCTATCTCGTGTAGAATTCTTGTCGGCCGGTCTACCGGTCATCATCCCCGCCTGTGCACCCGATCGGACAGCTATGAGCACACATCATTCCAACGGCAACAGTGCCGCTGGCAGTGCCGTACCTGTCTCCGGTCCCACGGCGACGCCTTGGCTGAAGATCCTGAAGACTGCCTCCCTGGGTGCCGCTGCAGCCACTCTTCTGGTGGTTGTGCTGGCATTCATTGTGGCGGGGGGTGTGGGTGCCCTTAGTGCTGTGCTCGGTTCGGCGCTGGTAGTACTCTTCTTCGCCATCAGTCTTTTGATCGGCCATGTCGTCGGGCGGAGAAATCCCTCCGGCGCGATTGGTGCCTTCATCGCCACCTATGTGCTCAAAGTTGTTGGTTTCGGCGCTGCGCTCTTTATTATCGGCACGCCGGACTGGCTCGAAACGACTTGGTTCTTCATTGCTGCCGTCGTCAGTGTTGTGGTGTGGCAGATTGCAGAAGTTTTTGCATTCTCCCGCGTTCGATACCAGATCTACGACGATCCGGAAGAGGGCGAAAGCTCTACCGCCGGGAAGGAAGCTCATTAATGCCTGCCCAGAATTCCCGCAATTCAGACTCCGATGGAAGCAACTCCGGCTACCAGGGCGGTAACACGGTCCTGACCTATGTAGTTGGCGGGATCATAGCCTGGGGTTTGATAGGCTGGGGGCTGGACTATCTGTTGAATACCCGGTGGCTGTTCATCGTCGGTGCCGTTCTAGGCGCTGGTGGTGGCTATTATCTGGCCCGAAAACACAACCTCACCCGCGGCGCTAAGCGCCGCCATGGGGACGGTCAAGGGAACAACATCTAAATGTCAGAAAACTTCATATGGTGGCGTGCCGAGACGGCAATCCACCCTGAAACGCCCAATGATGGACACTGCAGAGAGGAAACGCGTTGATCGCGCTTGCGCTTCCGGCGGCCGCTAATGAAGGTGGCTTCGTTCCACCGACCCTCGAAGATATGCACCTTCCGGAGATTCTCCCTTGGGCTGCCGAGTACGGAACAGGTTTCGGCAAGCAGATGCTGCTGGTCCTGCTCTCTGTTGCACTGATTGCCTGGTTCTTCCTGGCCGCGTCACGCCGCGGTCAGCTGGTGCCAGGCAAGCTTCAGCACCTGGGCGAAATGAGCTACAACTTCGTCCGCAACTCCGTAGGTAAGGACATTATCGGTGAGCGGGACTACCGGCCGTATGTTCCGCTGCTGTTCTCCCTATTCTTCTTTATCCTGGTAAACAACCTTTTCGGTTCGATTCCGCTGCTTCAGATCCCGACGCCGTCGCATGTCGGCACGGCCTACGCCTTGGCCGGGATCGTCTACATCACCTGGATCGTCCTGGGTCTGAAGAAGCACGGCATCGGCTACTTCAAACTTGCTGTTGTGCCGGCAGGCGTCCCGAAGGCGATTCTGCCGCTGATCGTCATCATTGAGATCATCTCAACCTTCCTGGTTCGGCCCGTCACTCACAGCCTCCGTCTTTTCGCCACCATGCTGGCCGGACACTTGATCATCATGCTGGCGGCCGCGGGCTCCGAATTCCTGATCATGGATGCCGACTTCTGGTTCAAGCCACTTGGCATTCTCACGATTGCAGGCGGAGTCGGCATGTACATGTTCGAAATCTTGATCCAGGTCCTTCAGGCGTATGTCTTCGTCCTGCTGACAGCGATCTACATCCAAGGCTCCCTGGCCGAGGAACACTAAATTTCCCCGCTGGGGAAGCACCTGAACCAAACAACCTGCCCACTGGGCATCTTGAAAGGAAAATAATGGAAGGCAATATCAACCTCGTAGGTTACGGTCTCTCCGCAATCGGCGGTGCCATCGGTGTGGGCCTCGTTTTCGCCGCTTACATCAATGGTGTGGCACGTCAGCCGGAGGCACAGCGTGTGCTGCAGCCGATCGCCTTCTTGGGCCTGGCGCTGACTGAAGCTCTGGCCATCCTCGGTCTGGTTTTCGCGTTCGTTCTCTAGTAGGCGACGCTTACTTTTCAAACCGAGTAGATAGGACGGGTGAGATATGAAACAGGCAGTTATCCTCGCCGCCGAAGAGGGAGTCAACCCTCTAGTCCCTAATATCTGGGAAATCGCGGTAACACTGCTTGGCTTCGCCGTACTTATGTACATCGTCACGAAGTTCGTCGTTCCGGCGTTCGAGAAGACGTATGCAGAGCGCGCCGAAGCTATTGAAGGCGGCATTGCCAAGGCGGAGGCCGCTCAGGCCGAAGCCAGCGCCGCTTTGGATGAATACAAGCAGCAGCTGCTGGACGCACGCACCGAAGCCAACCGCATCCGTGAGGACGCGCGCGCAGAAGGTGCCCAGATCCTCGCAGAGCTGAAGGACAAGGCCGCAGCTGAAGCTAACCGCATCAGCGAGCAGGCGCAGGTGCAGATTGCAGCCGAGCGTCAGGCAGCCGTTACTTCGCTGCGCAGCGAAGTCGGCGTGTTGGCCACCGAACTGGCCGGCAAGATTGTCGGGGAATCCCTCAACGATGACGCGCGTTCCGCACGTGTTGTTGACCGTTTCCTGGCCGATCTTGAAGCTTCGGCTCCGGCATCCCAGAATGCAGGTGCTTCGAACTAATGGCAGGTGTATCGAGCGAGTCACTGAAAGCGGCACAGCAGGAGCTGGAAGCAAAGCTTCCCACCGCTCCGCTGTCCCTGGCAGAGGAACTCTTTGCAATTCTGGGTCTGCTGGACAGCAATGCCGGACTGCGCCGGAGCCTCACGGACCCGGCACGCAACAGCGAGGACAAGGCACGGCTGGTCGCCCAGCTGGTCGGCGGCAAGGTCTCGGCTGACGCCAGGGCTGTAGCCGAAGGCCTCGCCGCATCCCGCTGGGGCTCTGCACGTGACATTGGTGATGCTCTGGAAACCCTCGCGGCTACCACTGCTATCGCTGTTGCGGAGAGCAAGGGCGCTGGAGTTGACGGACTCGAAGGTCTGGAGAACGACCTGTTCAATTTCATCCGGCTCGTCGAGGCAGATCATGATCTGCAGCGTGCGCTGGTTGAACCGCAGGCATCGGCCGAGGCTAAATCGGCTCTGGCTCTGAAGCTGGTCCCGAACGCCGGACCCGAAGCGCAGGTCTTGATCCGCCAGGCAGTTACTGCTCCGCGGGGAATCAAGCCGACAGCTCTGGTCCGGCGGTTTGTGGAACTGGTTGCCCAGCGCCAGCAGCGTTGGATCGCCAACGTCAGCGTTTCCCGTCCGCTGACCCAGGAGCAGATCTCACGTCTGCAGGCAGGGCTCAATGGGTTGTACGGCCGCGAGCTGAAGATCAATGTCAACGTTGACCCATCACTAGTTGGCGGAGTCCGCGTGCAGGTAGGCGACGAAGTGGTTGATTCCTCGGTCGTCACCCGCCTGTCCGAACTTCGTCGGAAGCTCGCGGTCTAGCACTCTTCCCTTCGGGGAACGAGGAGCTGGAGCCGAAAGCCTCAATACAGACTGATATACACACAGGTCGTCGCCCCCGCGATGATCACAATTTAGGAGAGCAGGGACTGCAGATGGCCGAATTGACCATCAACGCCGACGACGTCCGTAATGCGTTGAACGAGTTCGCGGCGTCCTACGAACCGGGCAGCGCCGAGCGCGTTGAAGTTGGCCGCGTAACGACCGCCAGCGATGGCATTGCCCGTGTTGAGGGTCTTCCCTCAGCGATGTCCAACGAACTGTTGCGTTTCGAAAACGGCATTCTGGGCCTGGCCCAGAACCTCGACACCCGCGAAATCGGTGTCGTAATCCTCGGTGACTTCACCGGTATCGAAGAAGGCATGGAAGTTCACCGTACCGGTGAAGTTCTGTCCGTTCCCGTGGGAGACAACTTCCTCGGCCGCGTTGTGGATCCGCTGGGCGAGCCCCTGGATGACATGGGCCCCATCGAATCCGAAGGCCGCCGCGCTTTGGAACTGCAGGCACCAGGCGTGACCCAGCGCAAGTCGGTCCACGAGCCCATGCAGACCGGCATGAAGGCCATCGACTCCATGATTCCGATCGGCCGTGGACAGCGTCAGCTGATCATTGGCGACCGTCAGACCGGTAAGTCGGCCATCGCGATCGATACGATCATCAACCAGAAGGCCAACTGGGAGTCCGGCGACGTCAACAAGCAGGTCCGCTGCATCTACGTTGCGATCGGCCAGAAGGCTTCCACCATCGCTGCAGTCCGCAAGTCGCTGGAGGAGAAGGGCGCGATGGAGTACACCACCATCGTGGCGTCTCCGGCATCCGACCCGGCCGGCTTCAAGTACCTGGCACCGTATGCCGGTTCGGCAATCGGCCAGCACTGGATGTACGGCGGCAAGCATGTTCTGATCGTGTTCGATGATCTCTCCAAGCAGGCTGAAGCCTACCGCGCCGTGTCGCTGCTGCTGCGTCGTCCGCCGGGACGTGAAGCCTACCCGGGTGACGTCTTCTACTTGCACTCGCGTTTGCTGGAGCGTTGTGCGAAGCTCTCCGACGAACTGGGTGCGGGTTCGATGACCGGTCTGCCGCTCATCGAAACCAAGGCGAACGACGTTTCGGCATACATTCCGACCAACGTCATCTCGATCACCGACGGACAGATCTTCCTGCAGTCGGATCTCTTCAACGCCAACCAGCGTCCTGCTGTCGACGTGGGAATCTCCGTGTCCCGCGTTGGTGGTTCGGCGCAGGTCAAGGCCATGAAGAAGGTCTCCGGTACGTTGAAGCTGGAACTGGCACAGTACCGCGACATGCAGGCGTTCGCGATGTTCGCGTCCGACCTCGATGCCGCTACCAAGCAGCAGCTCAACCGCGGTGCCCGCCTGACCGAGCTGCTCAAGCAGGGTCAGTACTCGCCGTTCCCGGTCGAAGACCAGGTCGTCTCCATCTGGGCCGGTACCAACGGTCACCTGGATGAAGTTCCGATCGAGGACATCAACCGCTTCGAGACCGAGTTCCTTCAGCACTTGCGTCACCGTTCGTCGGTCCTGACCACGATCGCGCAGACCAACCTGCTTGAGGACTCCACGGTCCAGGAACTTGATCAGCAGATCACGGAATTCAAGAAGGGCTTCTTCGGGGAAGGCGACAACCAGCTTGTCGGTGCAGGCCACGAAGAGTATGACGCTCTGGCCGAGGAAGCCGTGGATCAGGAAAAGATCGTCCGGCAGAAGCGCTAATTCATTTTCGTTGATTGAGCGGGGTCGAAATCCTGACGCCGTCATGCATAGGAATCGACTTCGCTCAATCAGCGAGGATTAGGAAAGGAAAAGTATGGGAGCCCAGATTCGGGTCTACCGCCAGAAGATTGCGTCGACCACGTCGATGCAGAAGATCTTCAAGGCGATGGAACTGATCGCTGCCTCGCGCATTGGAAAGGCCCGCACCCGTGTGGCTGCGTCACTGCCTTACGCCAATGCGATCACCCGTGCCGTTTCTGCTGTGTCGTCACAGTCGGAGATCGAACACCCGCTGACCACGGAGCCGGAGCAGATCCGGCGCGCGGCCGTCGTGGTAATGACTTCCGACCGCGGTCTGGCAGGAGCGTACTCTGCTTCGATCTTGAAGCAGGCACAGTCTCTGACCGAATTGCTGCGGGCAGACGGCAAGGAAGTGCGCCATTACCTTGTTGGCCGCAAGGCGCAGGCTTACTTTGATTTCCGCAGCCTTCCTTATGAGCAGGTGTGGACCGGCGGCACAGATGCGCCGGCCTTTGAGGTCGCCCGCGAGATCGGCGACGCCGTGCTCGCAGATTTCAACACTGCTTATGAAGAGGGCGGTGTCGACGAGATTCACGTTGTCTACACTCGCTTCAAGTCCATGGTCACCCAGGAGCCGACGGTCATTCGTCTGCTGCCCTTGGAGGTCGTGGAGGAAGAAGCTGCATCAGAATCCGATCTGCTGCCGCTGTACGAGTATGAGCCGGAACCTGAGCAGGTACTGGATGCGTTGCTGCCGCGCTACATCGAATCGCGTATCTTCGCAGCCATGCTCCAGTCTGCCGCCAGTGAACTTGCCGCCCGTCAGCGGGCCATGAAGTCTGCCGGCGACAACGCTTCGGACCTCATCAAGAAGTACACGAGGCTCCGGAACAACGCCCGTCAGGCCGAAATCACGCAGGAGCTGACGGAGATCGTCGGCGGTGCGGACGCTCTAAGCGCGTCCTGACCCTCGGCGTCGAAAGCGCCTCAGGCAAAAGTAAACTTTAACCCACGCCATCTAACTGAATGAAGTGAGAGAGATGACTGCCCAAACTATCGAGCACGGAACCGGTTCCGTCGGCTCGGGCGCCACTGGCCGTATTGCCCGTGTGATCGGCCCGGTTGTCGACGTCGAGTTCCCGGCTGACGCAATTCCCGCAATTTACAATGCGTTGAGCGCTGAGATTACCCTCAACGGCGATACGCACACGATCACCTTCGAGACCTCGCAGCACCTCGGCGACAACCTCGTTCGTGCCATCTCCCTGCAGGCCACGGACGGTCTCGTCCGCGGCACCACCGTCACGGACTCCGGTTCACCGATTTCCGTTCCCGTGGGCGACGGCGTCAAGGGACACATCTTCAACGTGCTGGGCGAGCCGCTCGATGTTGAATCCTCTGAGCTGGAGATCACCGAGCGTTGGCCGATCCACCGCAAGGCTCCCAACTTTGCTGATCTTGAAAGCTCCACGGAGATCCTCGAGACCGGTATCAAGGTCATCGACCTCCTCACCCCGTACATCAAGGGTGGAAAGATCGGTCTGTTCGGTGGCGCCGGTGTTGGCAAGACGGTGCTGATCCAGGAAATGATCACCCGTGTTGCCCGTAACTTCGGTGGTACCTCGGTTTTCGCCGGTGTCGGCGAGCGTACCCGTGAAGGTAACGACCTGTGGGTCGAAATGGAAGAAGCCGGTGTTCTGAAGGACACGGCCCTTGTTTTCGGCCAGATGGATGAGCCGCCGGGAACGCGTCTGCGCGTGGCACTGTCGGCGCTGACCATGGCGGAATACTTCCGCGATGTGCAGAACCAGGACGTGTTGCTCTTCATCGACAACATCTTCCGCTTCACCCAGGCCGGTTCCGAGGTCTCCACGCTGCTGGGCCGTATGCCCTCCGCCGTTGGTTACCAGCCGAACCTCGCCGATGAAATGGGTCTGCTGCAGGAACGTATTACGTCGACCAAGGGCCACTCGATCACCTCTATGCAGGCGATCTATGTCCCGGCCGATGACTACACCGACCCGGCTCCGGCAACCACCTTTGCGCACCTGGATGCCACCACGGAACTTTCCCGTGAAATCGCTTCCCGTGGCCTGTACCCGGCTGTGGATCCGCTGACCTCGACGTCGCGAATCCTGGATCCGCAGTACATCGGCCAGGCGCATTACGACGTTGCCGTCCGCGTCAAGCAGATCCTGCAGAAGAACAAGGAGCTGCAGGACATCATCGCGATCCTCGGTATCGATGAGCTCGGTGAAGAGGACAAGATCGTCGTGGCGCGTGCCCGTCGCATCCAGCAGTTCCTGTCGCAGAACACCTACACCGCCAAGCAGTTCACCGGCGTGGAGGGTTCTACCGTTTCGATCAAGGACACCGTTGAAGGCTTCAAGGCTATCTGCGACGGCGATCTGGACCACGTTGCGGAGCAGGCGTTCTTCAACATCGGTGGCCTGGACGACGTAGAGCGCCAGTGGGCCAAGATCCAGGAACAGAGCAAGTAAGCCAATGGCTAACGAAGCGGCTGAACTGGAAGTAGAGATTGTGGCGGCGGACCATTTTGTGTGGTCCGGTGCGGCAACTTTGGTCAAGGCTCGTACCGCAGAAGGCGAGATCGGAATCCTGCCCGGCCACTCGCCGGTGCTGGCTATTCTGGCTCCCGGCGAACTGGGAATCAACCCGGTCAACGGCGAGCGGATCAACGTGACCGTGGACGGCGGGTTCTTCTCCGTCGACAGCAACCGCGTGGTCATCGTGGCGGACAACGCCACGGTCAATGACCTGGCCACGGCTTAGGTACAGCTAGCGGCGCCAGTGGAAGAAGTCGGCTACACGTTCGCTATTTTGGCGGCACTGTTCCTGCTGCTGCTACTGACGCTGCTTGCCTTCGGGGTGCGCCGCTATCAACTGCGGCGCGCCCTTGGCACTTTTGACGCCTCCATCTGCATGCTGCCTGGCAGCTGGCAGATGGGGGTTTGTCGTTATGCGGACAAACACCTGGAATGGCTGCGGCTCTTTTCCCTGAGCCCAAGACCGCGCTACAGATTCCGGCGCAGCGCCTTGGAGCTGCAGGGGTGGCGCCAACCCACGGAGGCCGAACGGGCGAAAATTCAGCCCGGGGCCATCGTGGTGATGCTTCGCCATGACAAGCAGGAACTGCTGCTCGCCATGAGCTTCGATGTTTACGCGGGTCTGTCTTCCTGGTTGGAGGCCGGCCCGGTGATAGGGATCGGTACCTGGCGTTGAAAATGCATTCGCGGCGCGGCTCCTCACCGGAGCCGCGCCGCTGTTCTTTACTGACCGCTCATTAGGATGGGGACTATGGAAGATGTCATCGTCGTCAACGGACCCAGCACCCTGTCGGGGCGGGTTGAGGTGGCTGGGGCGAAGAATAGTGTCTTGAAACTCATGGCCGCCGTGCTGTTGGCCGAGGGAAAGTCCACGATCACCAACGTGCCGAATATCCAGGACGTGTGGATCATGGCGGAGTTGCTGCGAAGGCTCGGCTGCACAGTTGATTACGACGTCGATGCCTCTTGCGTGCACATTGACGTGCCTGCGGAGCCGGCCCATCAGGCTGACTATGATCTGGTCCGGGCCATGCGGGCTTCAATATCGGTGTTGGGACCGCTGGTGGCACGCTGCCATCAGGCAGAGGTAGCGCTGCCTGGTGGAGATGCCATTGGCTCCCGCGGCCTGGACATGCACCGCAGCGGCTTGGAGTTGATGGGTGCGGAAATCGTCATTGACCACGGCTATCTTGTCGCGCGGGCGCCCGACGGCCTGCACGGCGCCCACCACAGGCTCCCGTTTCCTTCGGTGGGGGCAACAGAGAACCTGATGATGGCTGCGACCTTGGCGCACGGCATGACGACCATCGACAACGCGGCACGGGAGCCGGAGATCTGCGATATCGCCGAGTTGCTGGTGGCTATGGGAGCGCAGATCGAAGGGATCGGTTCGCCGACGTTGGTGATCACCGGCGTCGAACGCTTGCGCCCTGTCACGCACCGCACTGTTCCGGACCGGATCGTTGCGGGTACGTGGGCGTTTGCCGCTGCCATGAGCGGCGGAAGCGTCGATGTCTGCAACGCGGTTCCGGAACATCTCTCCGTAGTGCTGGACAAGCTTGCCCAGGCCGGCTGCACAATCACGACCCGCGCGGACGGATTCATCGTTGAGGGCAACGGTCGTCCCGCCCCGATCAACGTCTCCACGCTGCCGTATCCGGGTTTCCCGACGGACCTCCAACCATTCGTTGTTGCGTTGAACGCGGTGGCGGATGGCAACGGTATGGTGACCGAAAATGTTTTTGAGGCGCGGTGGGGCTTCACCTCTGAACTGGCCCGGCTCGGCGCCGTGGTTCGGCTGGATGGGCACCATGCCTTGATCAGGGGAGTGCCCCAGCTATCCGGGGCGCCGGTGGTGGCAAACGACATCCGCGCAGGAGCCGCCCTGGTGATTGCAGGCCTGGTAGCTGACGGCGTCACCGAGGTCCGGGGCGTGGACCATATCGACCGCGGCTATGAGCGTTTCGACGAGAAGCTGCGCACTTTGGGTGCTGCCGTAGCCCGGCAGGGGAGCGAACCGGAGCCCGGCGCGCTGGACGGCAGATTGCGTTAACGTCAGAGGTCCCCGGATTCCTCCGGGGACCTCTGTGCAAGTCCGTCGCAGCGGCGCCGCGAGGTGGTATTCGAAATCAGATGACGGTTACGCCGGTGGCCTGCGGTCCCTTGGCGCCCTGCCCGATCTCGAAGGTCACACGCTGGTTTTCGTCCAGGGTCTTGAATCCACCCGTCTGGATTTCAGAGTAGTGGACAAAAACATCGCCGTCGGAATCATCCGGGGTGATGAAGCCGAAGCCCTTTTCAGCGTTGAACCACTTGACGGTCCCCTGTGCCATTTATTTCTCCTCATAGTGGAACTTTTTAGCCCGGCACACCTCGTACCGGACCGGGGTCACTCCGTGGAAGACCTCATGTCCGGCTGGTTGCCGAAGCGGTGAGGAGCTTCACACTCGCAACATGTCCTGCGAGCATGAAAAACACACATACACAAAGACTGCGTTAAGCATCACATACGTAAAAGGGCAGGTCAACGGCTTGTGGGCGCATTCAATCGTTTGTTAAGCAAATGTTTTCCCGCGGTCGCGGGAGCGTCCGTCCGCGCATTCAGAGGCGGCCCGGACGCAGGTCAGAACAAGCGTGCTTCGCTGTCGTCAACGCCGCGCATGGCGTCGTAGTCCAAGGTCAGGCAGTCTATGCCGCGGTCCGAGGCCAGCACCCGTGCCTGGGGCTTGATCTGCTGGGCCGCGAAGACGCCCTTCACCGGGGCCAGCAGGGGATCGCGGTTCAGCAGTTCAAGATAGCGGGTCAGCTGCTCCACGCCGTCGATATCGCCGCGGCGTTTGAGTTCCACGGCCACGGTCGCGCCGGTGGCATCGCGGGCAAGAATATCGACTGGACCGATGGCAGTCATGTACTCCCGGCGGATCAGGCTGTAGCCCTCGCCGAGGGTGTGGATCTGCTCTGCCAGCAAACGCTGCAGGTCTGCTTCGACGCCGTCCTTGACGAGGCCCGGGTCCACGCCGAGTTCGTGGCTGAACTCGTGCAGCTGCTCGTGGATCTGGATGACCAGCCGGTCGTCGCTCTTGGCATGCTGGACGTGCCAGACTTCGGCTACTCCGTCGTCAGCATCTGTTTCGTCCGGCGCCTCGACACGGAGTCTGGCGGGCGGGCTCATCCAGTTCAGCGGCTTGTAGGAGCCGCCGTCGGAATGGATGAGAACGGAGCCATCCGCCTTGACCATCAACAGGCGTGTGGCCAGTGGCAGATGGGCGCGGAGACGGCCGATGTAATCAACTGAGCAGCGGGCAATAACTAAACGCACAGTAGGCCACTTTACGTTAGTTTGCGCAGGCCCCTGTGTGGTGGGGCAGAATTGACCCATGCCCCGCTCAAACCGTCCCCGCCGCCGCACAGGGGCGGCGTCACGTAAGTGGGCGCAGGGCGCCGAGCTTGACCTGGACCGTGCCCGGGCGGGCATCCCGGAACGGCAGAGCGCGCCGGATGGGGAGTGGAACGTGCGGCGAATAACGCCGGGCAGCGCTGCCAAGGATTACACGTGCCCGGGGTGCGGGCAGATGATCCGCCCTGGAGTGGAACACCTCGTGGCATGGCGGCAGGACTCGCTCTTCGGCGCCGAAACGGCCCTGGCCGAACGGCGCCACTGGCACCCGCATTGCTGGAAGACCCGAAGCTTCCGTTACCGCTAGCGGAGGAGTTCCAAGGGCAGGCTAGCGCTGGTCTTGCCGGCTGATGATGACCTCCTTGAGCAGCAGCATTACGGCCGCCGCTGCAGGAATCGCCATGAGGGCACCGAGGACGCCCATCAGCAGGCCGCCGGCAATGACGGCGATGACTGCCACAGCACCCGGCACGGCGACCGCGCGCTGCATGATCCGGGGCGAGACGAAGTACGCCTCGAACTGCAGGTAAGCGAAGTAGATGATGGCAAAGAGCACTGCCGTCTGCCAGTCCACGGTGAGCGCCACGAGCGAGACCATGATTCCGGCGATCATGCCGCCCACCAGTGGGATGAAGGCCAGCAGTGCTACCAGGAATGCCAGCAACACGCTGAACGGAACGCCGGCGATGGACATGGCGATGAAGGCTACCAGCGCGTTGACGAGGGCGACACAAGCCTGCCCGATAACATAACTGCCGACGCTGCCGGTGATTTCTTCGGCGAGGAACTGGACACGCTGCCGCCGCGATCTCGGTGCCAGCCGGTAGGCCCAGACCTTCATCGCCGGCAATGAGGCTAGGAAATACAGTGTCAGAACCAGCACGATGAGTGCCCCGAAGGCACCTTGGAAGACCCTGCTGCCGACGCCGAGCACGCCCCCGAAAATGCCGGTCACGGCATCCGAGTTGGCAAAGAACCTCGCCACTTCCTCATCCACGCGGTTGCGCACTTGGAACCGTTCGTCGATGGATTGGAAAACCGGCGACTCCAGGAATTCGTTGACGTATCTAGGCCCGTTGGCCACGATCTGCGTTGTCTGGTTGACGATCGTCGGAATAAGCGTGGAGAAGAACGCTGCCAGCAGCCCGGCGAGGGCAAGGACGACGGTGACAACTCCGGCCGGACGCGGCAAGCCTTTGCGCTCCAGCCACCGCACAACCGGATCCAGACCGAGCGCGATGAAGAGCGCCGCGGTGATCCAACCGAGCAGTTCGCCGATGTTGGTGAGGATGAAATACAACAGCAGCGCCATGCCGACACCGACGGTCGCCATGAAACCGAAGTGGATGGGATGGTGGGCAGCGGTATAGCCGGAGACTGCGGCGGGAGGCGGTGGCTCGACGTCGTCAGCCTCATCAGGTGTCCGGGCTTCCGGCGGCATTTCGAACCGGAGACGCGGCTGGGCGCGCGGGATGGAGGCGCCAATCCGGCCGAGGGCGGTCAGGACGGATTTCCGGCGGGCAGGCGTGACCGGGACCGGGAGTGCGGCCTCCTGCTCACCGGAGTTGTCGTTGCCCTCGGCATCGGCCGGGTTTCCTGTATGCTCCCTCACGCGTGTAAACCTGTTTCCCTCAGCCCGCGAATGTAGACGGGATGGACTTTGTCGAAGAGTATCAGCGGTTGTCAGCAGCAACCACGGTGGCAGGGCCGGAACGCCGGTGTCCGGGTGGCCGCCGTCACCAAGAAGGCACTCTAACAGTCTTTTTCGTTACCATAGGGTTATAAAAGATCGGCCGATGACGAGCGATGACATTTCTACCCGCGGACTGACCCTGTCCTGCCGCGGTTTGACGCGGGCGTCATGCCCCGCAGCGACGATTGATAGGTATTTTTGTGCGTTTAAAAATTGCAGTGGCCCTGATTGCAGCCGGCCTCCTCGCCGTGGTGCTCGGAATCGCCCTGCGAACCGTCTGGGCACCTCCGGAGACAGTTTCCGCGAGCTATGCAGCAGCTGACTCGACGGCGCCGGTGACGGTGATCGAGCCCGGCGTGCTGGGTGTGGATGATGAACGCGTAGACATCACGGTTGAAGGCGAGGGAGAGTTCTTCCTGGCAGTGGGCCGTGCCGGCGACGTCGACGCCTGGGTCGGCGAGGCCGCGCATACTTCAATTTCCGCCGTAGTGGACGGACAACTGCAGGGCAGTGCGGTAGAGGGAGACGCCAAGGTTCCCAACCCAGCAGGATCGGATCTGTGGGTCAGCGAGGAGACCGCTGAGCAAAGCACCGAGCACCGGTGGATTGCACCTGCCGAGGGCGAATGGTCGATCCTGCTGGCCGCGGACGGTACCAAGCCTGCGCCCACGAACGTTACGGTCAGCTGGCCGAATGACACCTCTTCTCCCGGGAGCATTGCCCTGATCATCATTGGCGCGCTGCTGTCGGTGCTTGGACTGGCCATCGCCATCATTTCCCGCCGAGGTGGTGGAGCTGCCCCGGCCGGTGGGTCTGGTAACCGGCCGACCGGCAGCCTGGACGAGACCGCTGTTGTCGGCGGCCGCCGCGTGGCAGCACAGGGCGGTTCGGGCGCCTCTGCCGGAAGGGCTGAATCGCGTGCGGTTGCACGACGCTCCGGGGCCGGGGCCTTGGCCGTCGTGCTCGCTGCCGGGACGGCGCTGACCGCGCAGGTCCTGCCGGCGCATGCCGGCGGGCAGACCGCTTCCCCTGAGGCGGCAGCGGCCGGGTACCCCGTCGTGCTGGACGGGCAGTTGAACCGCATTATGGATGCAGTGGCCGGAGCTGTCACGTCGGGTGACGCAGCTCGCGACGCCGGCGAACTCAACGCCCGGGTCGGAGGCGCAGCCCTCGCACTGCGCGAGGCCAACTACAAGGTGCGTGCAGAGAATGGCGATGTGGCGGCACCCGTGCCTGTCGCCGCCGATCCGGTTCTGACCTCCATGGTGGACAGCGGCCCGGAGTGGCCCCGGAGCGTTGTGGCGGTGACGCGGGGAGACGACAACCCGGTTCCGCAGATAGTGGTCCTCTCCCAGGCAACGCCGCGGGAGAACTACAAGATGGTCCACGCCGTGCAGATGCTGCCCGGTACAACCTTCCCCCAGGTTTCCACTGAAAAGGGCGGATCCCCATCGGTGCTGGCCGATAGCAAGGATGGACTGCTGCACGCGCCGCAGGAGGCCCTGAACCTGCTGGCCGGATACCTGACTGAGGGCAAGAACAAGGAAGCCGTCGCGGAGAATACCTTCGCCGAACAGATCACCTCCTTCCAGAAGGACCAGGTCGCGTCCAACGACAACGCGGAGATCTCCTTCAGCCGCAGCGTTGACGGAAAGTCCGTACGGGCATTGAAGACCGCCGACGGGGGTGCCATGGTCTACGGCTACATGCGAAACGTCATGAGCAGCGTTCCTTCGGAGCCGGGGGCCACCGTCGGACTCTCTGAAGAGTTCGCGGCGCTGGCAGGGGAGAAGTCCACCACGGAGGGCGTGGACGTAACTTATGGTGAGTCCGTAGCCATCTATGTTCCGCCGGCAGGATCGAAGGAGCCGATCACCGTTATCGGTGTGGCCCAGGACCTGGTGGATGTCCGCCTGAAGTAAGACCAAGCACCGCCCGCCGAATTCGGAAGGCCCCGAGGATCCGTATTAGTGTGATGTCATGAGCATTCCAGCTTCAGGGCAGGGCCCTGCGCCGTCATCCCTTAATCTCCGCGGAGCCGTGGATCTGTCCGCGCTCAAGCGGCCGCAGCAGCCGGCGGGCAGCGCGCCCGGTACGGCGGCGCCCGCCGGTCAGGACGGCAACGGCGCACGCGTGCCCTACATTGTGGACGTCGATCAGGAGAGTTTCTCTTCCCTGGTCCAGCTTTCCGCGCAGGTTCCGGTGATCGTGGAACTCACGGCCGGATACAGCGATCTCGCCCAGCAGCTGTCCGCCGTGTTCAAGAAGGTGGCGGACGAATACGCCGGCCGGTTCATCCTCGCGCGGGTTGACGTGGAGGCCAGCCCGGGCATCGGGCAGGCGTTTCAGCTGCAGAGCGTGCCAGCGGCCGTGGCCTTGCTGAAGGGCCAGCCCATTCCGTTGTTCCAGGGCCTCGCCAGCGAAGAGGAACTGCGCTCGTTCGTAGAGGAACTGCTCAAGGTGGCTGAAGCCAACGGAGTGACCGGACGCGCCGGTTCTGCCGACGGACAGGAGGAAGCCCCGGCCGAGCCGCCGCTGCCGCCTCTGCATCAGGAGGCGTTCGACGCGATCGAAGCCGGCGACTTTGCCGCCGCTGCCGCCGCCTACCGCAAGGCGCTGGCCGAGCAGCCCGCCGATAATGAAGCCAAGACCGGGTTGGCACAGGTTGAACTGATGCAGCGCCTGGAGGGCGCCGATGGCGCGGCCATCCGCACCGCCGCGGCGGAAAACCCGGATGATCTTGCGGCACAGCTGGCCGTGGCGGACCTGGACATATCCGGCGGCCATATCGAAGATGGATTTGCCCGGCTGGTGAAGTTTGTCGCCCGGAACACCGGCGATGACCGCGAAGCGGCACGCGCACGCCTAGTGGACTTGTTCGAGGTTGTCGGAGCTACGGACCCGCGGGTTTCCAAAGCCCGCCAGGCCTTGGCCCGGGCGCTCTTTTAAAGGCGGGCCCGGTGGCTGCCGACGCAACAACCCGACTGTTCAGCCCCATCAGCCTGCGGGGCCTGGAGCTGGCGCACCGCGGATGGGTGGCACCGATGTGCCAGTACTCCGTGGACGGCGCGGATGCACCGGGCGTGCCCAACGACTGGCATCTGATGCATCTGGGCCAGTTCGCGGTCGGGGGAGCAGCCCTGATCCTCACCGAAGCCACGGCGGTAAGCGCCGCGGGACGCATCAGCGGCCGTGACACCGGCATCTGGACCGACGCGCAGGCAGATGCCTGGAGCCGGATCACGGATTTTGTCCACCGGCATGGGGCAGCGGGTGCGAAGATCGGCGTTCAGCTTGCCCATGCCGGCCGCAAGGCCTCCACCTACTGGCCTTTCGCCGTCGAGCGTGGAAGTGTCCCGCGCTCGGAAGGCGGCTGGCAGACTCTCGCCCCGACCAGCGAACCGTTCGGCGGACTGGACGCACCGGAGGCCCTGGACGAAAACGGAGTCCAGCAGGTCATTACGGACTTCAGGGATGCCGCCGCGCGTGCCGTCTGGGCCGGTTTCGACACCATCGAAATCCACGGTGCCCACGGGTATCTGCTGCACCAGTTCCTCAGCCCCCTGGTCAATAACCGGGACGATGCCTGGGGCGGATCCGAGTCGAAGCGGTCAAAGCTGCTGCTTGCGGTCATCGACGCAGTCCGCGGTGTGATCCCTGATGCCATGCCGCTGCTGCTGCGTGTTTCGGCCTCGGACTGGGCCCCGGGCGGGCTGGACCCGGAGGCGGTTTCGCGGATCGTGGCGGCCGCGCGTGAGCACGGTGTGGATTTCGTCGATGTTTCCAGCGGTGGCGCGGTACCAGGTGTCCGCATTCCGCTGGCTCCCGGCTACCAGGTGCCCTTCGCCGCAGAACTCCGGCAGCGGACAGGGCTGCCCGTCGGCGCGGTGGGGCTGATTTCCTCGGCAAGCCATGCCGACCGCATTATTTCCGACGGCGATGCCGATGCCGTCCTGATCGCGCGCGCCGCTTTGCGCGACCCGCATTGGTGGCAGCGCGCCGCCGTCGAACTCGGTCATGATCTGCCCTGGGCGCCGCAGTACGAGCGTGCTGCCGTGAAGGAGAAATTTTAGTCCTTGCGGATGATGTGAACAGGGAACCGGCGTTGTTACCGTGGGGTCATGACATCCCCTGACGCCTGGCCGCCTGCCGATTCCGGCGCGGCTTCTCCTGCACCATCTGATTACGCCGAGCAGATCCAGCCGGCCGGGACAGCCGCAGTTCCCCCGCTCGCACCGGCGCTTGCCGTCCGCGGTCTGGCGAAGCGCTTCGGCGAGAAGATCGCCGTCAACGGCGTGAACCTGGATGTACCGGCGGGATCGTTCTATGGCCTGGTGGGGCCCAACGGCGCGGGCAAGACCACCTCGTTGTCCATGGCAACGGGGCTCCTGCGTCCGGACTACGGCCAGGTCTGGGTGCACGGTGTCGACGTGTGGGCCCAGCCGCTGGAAGCCAAGCGGCTGATGGGAGTGCTGCCCGACGGCGTGCGGCTTTTTGACCGGCTGACCGGTGAGCAGCTGGTCACCTACGCGGGCCTGCTGCGCGGGATGGACCGCGAGACCGTGGCCGGCCGGGTGGCGGACCTGCTGCGGGCGATGGACCTGACCAATGACGCAGGCACGCTGGTAGTAGATTATTCGGCGGGCATGACCAAGAAAATCGCGCTGGCTTCCGCACTGATCCATGCGCCCAAGCTGCTGGTGCTGGATGAGCCGTTCGAGGCCGTGGACCCGGTCTCGGCGGCCAACATCCGGGACATTCTGCACGATTACGTGGACTCCGGCGGCACGGTGATTGTCTCAAGCCATGTGATGGACCTGGTGCAGCGCATGTGCGACCACGTTGCCGTCATCGCCAACGGCAACGTCCTGGCGGCCGGCACGGTGGACGAGGTCCGGGCCGGCGCCAGCCTCGAGGACCGGTTTGTGCAGTTGGTCGGCGGCCGGAACCAGGCGGAGGGGCTCGAGTGGTTGCGCACCTCGTAAGGCTCAAGCTGACCCTGCTGCGCAACGGCTTCAAGCGCAGCCCCTGGCAACTGGTCGGTGTCATCCTCGGTGGCCTCTATGCGCTGGGTGTCCTGGTGCTGCTCATCGCCGGACTGGTCCTGCTGGCCACGCACGAACCCGGGATTGGACGGATGGCCGTCATCCTCGGCGGTGCGGCAGCGTTCCTGGGCTGGGCGCTGATCCCCATGGTGGCCACCGGCGTCGACATGACGCTGGATCCGGCCCGTTTTGTCACGTTCGCCGTGCCCATGCGGCAGCTGCTGTTGGGACTGGCCATCGGCGGCGTCATCGGTATTCCGTGCCTGGTCACCCTGCTGGCGGCCTTGGGCCAGGCGGCCATGTGGTGGCGCCAGCCCGTGGCGATGGTTGCCGCCATTCCCTGCGCCGCCGTCGCTGTTTTGACCTGCATTGTGCTTTCCCGGCTGACAACGTCCGCGTCGACCACGCTGGCAAGTTCCCGCCGGTTCAAAGACCTCAGCGGCATTATCGGCATCATTCCGCTGATGCTCCTGGGCCCGATCATCATCGGCGTCACCGAGGGGCTGCAGAGCTCGCGCGATTTCCTCCCGTCGCTGGCCGACACCCTCGCGTGGACACCGCTGGGCAGCATCTGGGCAGTGCCCGGCGACCTGGCGCTGGGGAACTGGGGCGTGGCGGCGGCCCGTTTCGCCATCGGTGCCGCGTTCCTGGCGCTGATCGCCTGGCTGTGGAAAATCAGCCTGGCCCGTGCGCTGGTGACGCCCCCGTACAACTCCGTCACCCGCCGGGCCGCTGGCCGCCTGGGCTTCTTCTCCCGCTTTCCGGCCACGCCCACCGGTGCCGTCGCCGCCCGGGCCCTCACCTATTGGTTCAAGGATCCGCGGTACGGCGCTTCGCTGATTTCCGTTCCGCTGATCCCGGTGGTGATGTTCTTCGCCTTCTCGCAGGGCGGCGATTTCGGCTTCATGATGTGGCTCGGCCCGATCATGGCGTTCCTGCTCGCCTTCGGCATCTCGGCCGACATCTCCTACGACAACACCGCCTTCGCCCTGCACCTGACCACCGGCGTCAGCGGCCTCGCGGACCGGGCCGGGCGCGTGCTGGCCTGCGCGGTCTTTGCGCTGCCGGTGACGCTGGTTTTCGCCGTCGTACCCTTCTTCTGGCTGGCCGGCTGGGAGCTGCTGCCCGGCGTGCTGGGCCTGTCGCTGGGCACCCTGCTGACCGGCTTCGGGCTCTCCAGCGTGGTGTCGGCCCGCTACACCTACAACGTCCCGCTACCGGGCGAGAGCCCCTTCAAGACTCCGCCTGGCTCAACCACCCGGATGATGATTGTGCAGATGGGCGGCATGGCGGTCCAACTGCTGCTGGTGCTCCCGGAGGCGGGTCTGCTGCTGGCCGCCATGCTCACCGGCGACGCGATCTGGAGCTGGGCCGCGCTGGCTGTCGGCCTGGTGCTGGGCGCCGTGCTGCTCTTTGTCGGGCTGCGGGCCGGCGGGAAGTGGTACGACCGCCGGGCCCCCGAACTGCTGCAGGCCGTGGCCGTCAACAAGTAGCCTCCGCTGCACGGAAAAGTCCAAATAACGACGGCGGGGCCCTGGGTTCCGCCGTCGTCCGTACCTCGGGTGCGGGGCAGCGGCGGGTAAGATGGACACATGACTTTGCCTCCTGATCCCTTCGAAAACGACCCGTACCGCGATCCTTCGGGGCCGGGCGGTTCCACCGCGACCATTGAGCGCGAAGAGCAGCGCGAGGAACTTGAGCCTGGAGACCGGGAGCGCTTTGCCCACTATGTGCGCAAAGAGAAGATCATGGAGTCCGCGCTCTCCGGCGAGCCGGTGATTGCCCTGTGCGGCAAGGTCTGGACGCCGGGCCGCGATCCCAAGAAGTTCCCGGTCTGCCCCGAGTGCAAGGAAATCTACGAAGGCCTGCGTCCCGGAAACGACGATTCCGGCAAGAAGTAAGCCTGTCTTCCATCCACCTGCGGCCGTCGGACGTTACATCCGACGGCCGCTGCCCGCTGCCTGAAAGTATGTACTGATTAACAGATGACCGAACCACCAGCCGCCGCCGCAGAGGGAGCGATGTCGGCTGCCTATCGGTCGCTGACCATCGGGCTGCTGGCCATTATCACGCTGACCGCGTTCGAAGCGATGGCCGTCGCCACGGCGATGCCGGTGGTCGCGCAGGAGCTGCACGGCCAGGCCAGCTACGGGCTGGCGTTCTCCATGTTCCTGACCGCCTCGCTGCTGGCCACCGTTATCGCCGGCATCTGGTGCGACGTCAGGGGCCCGACGCCCTCGCTGGGCGCTGGCCTGGCGCTGATGGTGGCGGGCCTGGTGCTCTCCGGCGTGGCGGATACGTTCTGGCTCTTCACTACTGGCCGGGCCATTGCAGGGCTCGGCGGCGGCTTCCTGATCGTGGCGGTCTACGTGATCATCGGGCAGGCGTACCCCCAGCAGGTGCAGCCGGTCATTTTCGGCTGGCTCGCGGCGGCCTGGGTGGTGCCGTCCCTGATCGGCCCCTACGTGGCCGGACTGCTGGCGCAGTACTTGTCCTGGCGGCTGGTCTTCTATGGAGTGGCACCAATCGTGCTGCTGGCGGTGCTCGTGATCTGGCCCTCGGTGCGCCATCTTGGCGCGCCGGAAGAGCCGACCATGGACCGGCGCCTGGGCAAGCAGCAGGCTGTCCGCGGACTGGTTCTGGCCGGCGGCGTGTTCCTGGCCCAGTGGGCGCTGTACCAGGCAGTCCAGACTCCGGAGGCAGGAACGGCCGCTGCGCTTTATGCCGTGGCGGGCGTGGGTACGGTGCTGGCGTTGCTGGCGCTTCCGGGTCTGATGCCGGCCGGCACGCTGCGCCTGAAGCGGGGGCTGCCCAGTGTCGTCGCCACCCGAGGCTTCATCAACCTTGCTTTCTTCGGCGCCGAGGCTTTCATCCCGCTGATGCTTGTGGCTTCCCATGGCATCTCGCCTGCGACCGCAGGCCTGGCGCTGACCTCGGGCGCGGTGGGCTGGAGCATCGGCTCGTTCGTGCAGGCGCGGGTGCGCACCGACCGGCATTGGCTGCTGGTCATCGGTTCCGGCGTGCTCGCCGCCGCCATGGGACTGATGTCGCTGCTGACCAATCCGGAGGCACCGTTCTGGCTGCTGATTCTCGTGTGGGGAATCGCCGGTTTCTCCATGGGCATGGCGTTGTCCACGACGTCGGTCATGATCCTGAAGATGTCCGCCCCGGCCGAGCGGGGCCGGAACTCGGCGTCGCTGCAGCTGGCGGACCAGCTCGGCGGCGTGGTCGGCACCGCGGGAGCCGGGAGTTTGTTCGCGCTGCTGCGCAATCCGGACAACCCCGCGGACACCGGCGTGTACGTGGTGATCTGGCTCGCACTGGCCGTCTTCGCCGCGGCCGCCATGTACACTGGCTGGCGCAGTGCTGAACAGGATCCATTAGCTGCAAACCGCAAGGAGTTTCGCAAAGTATGAGCCAGGACACTCTCTTCGGTTCCGGACCGGCGCTACCCCCCGCCTACCCCGAACGGGCTGCCTGGGGTACCGCGCCCAAGCTGCGCCAGTGGCAGGCCGAAGCGCTGGAGAAGTACTTCTCGATGGCGCCGCAGGACTTCCTGGCGGTTGCTACTCCCGGCGCCGGTAAAACCACGTTTGCGCTCCGGGTCGCGACAGAGCTGGTCGAGCGCGGGACGATCAACCGCATCGTCGTCGTCGCCCCGACGGACCACCTGAAGCGCCAGTGGGCCGACGCCGCGGCGCGGGTGGGATTATCCATCGATCCGAACTTCAAGAATTCCGACGGCGCCCACGGTCGCGACTTCATCGGAGTGGCCGTGACCTATGCGCAGGTGGCCATGAAGCCGATGCTGCACCGGGCCAAGACTGAGGTCGCCAAGACGCTGGTCATCCTGGACGAAATCCACCACGGCGGCGACGCGCTCAGCTGGGGCGACGGCATCCGCGAGGCATTCGAACCGGCCACCCGCCGCCTGGCCCTGACCGGTACACCCTTCCGCTCGGATACGGCGGCCATCCCCTTCGTCGAATACGCCGAGGACAAGGACGGCATCCGCCGCTCCAAGTCCGACTACACCTACGGCTACGGCAATGCGCTGCGCGACCACGTGGTCCGCCCGGTGATCTTCATGGCGTATTCGGGGCAGATGCGCTGGCGCACCAGCGCGGGCGAAGAGTATGCCGCCTCCCTCGGTGAGGCGGCAGTCACCAAGGACATCACCGCGCAGGCCTGGCGGACCGCGCTGAACCCGCAGGGGCAGTGGATTCCCTCGGTGCTGGCGGCGGCCGACAAGCGTCTGACCGAGGTCCGCCGCGCCGTCCCGGATGCCGGCGGACTGGTGATCGCCACGGACCACGAGGACGCCCGCGCCTACGCCGGACAGCTCAGCCGGATCACCGGCGAATCGCCCACCGTGATTCTGTCCGACGACGCGGGGGCCTCCGAGAAGATCGAAGAGTTCTCAGCCTCGGACACCCGCTGGATGGTGGCCGTGCGCATGGTGTCCGAAGGCGTCGACGTGCCGCGCCTCTCCGTGGGTGTGTACGCCACCTCCACCGCGACGCCGCTGTTTTTCGCCCAGGCCGTGGGACGCTTTGTGCGTGCCCGGACGCGCGGCGAGACCGCATCGGTGTTCCTGCCCTCCGTACCCAACCTGATGGCCCTGGCCAACCAGTTGGAGCTGGAGCGCGACCACGCGCTGGACCGCCCGGACAAGGACAACGACGAGGGCTTCGTTCCCGAAGAAGGCCTGATGGAGGCCGCCAACCGGGAGGACAAGGCTTCGGACTCGCTGACCAAGGGCAAGTACGAAGCGCTGGAATCCCAGGCTTCGTTCGACCGGGTGCTTTTCGACGGCGGCGAATTCGGCACCGGCGGCGAAATCGGGTCCGAGGACGAACTGGACTTCCTCGGCATTCCCGGCCTGCTGGATGCGGAGCAGGTGGGCACGCTGCTGCGCCAGCGCCAGCAGGAGCAGCAGTCCCGCAAACGCCTGCGCAGCGGCGCTGCCCCGGAGCCGGAGCCGCAGGTGGTGGACCACCGGCAGCTGACGGAACTGCGCGGCCAGCTGGCCAAGAACGTTTCAGCCTGGTCCGCACGCTCGGGCATGCCGCACGGCATGGTGCATTCCGAACTGCGCCGGATCTGCGGCGGTCCCGCAGTGGCCCAGGCCAATGAGGAACAGCTCAACAAGCGGCTGAAGAAGCTCCAGGACTGGTTTATCGGCCGCAAGTAGGCGTCAGGCAGGCCCCGTTGGCGGGGTCAGTTCTGTACCTGTTCCTGCACTACCTCGATGCCGTTATCTTCGAGCTCCGCGATGGTCTCGGCCACCCGCTCCTCATTGATACCCGCCGTCAGGTCCAGCAGGACCGACGTCGAGTAGCCGGCCTGCACGGCGTCCAGGGCAGTGGCACGGACACAATAGTCCGTGGCGATGCCTGCGACCACCACTTCGTCCACCTCGTTCTGGCGCAGCCAGTCATCCAGGCTGAGTACCTCCGCATCGTCCTCGTCGCCGTCGGCCTCCAGATCGCCGGTGGCCACTTCGTCCTCCGGGGCAAGCAGGCCTTCGAAGCCGGAGTAGGCCGCCGCATAGGCGCCCTTGCGGAAGTAGGCGTCGATCTCGTCGGTGTCCAGATCCGGGTGCAGCTGCGCGCCCTTGGTGCCGGCCACGCAGTGCGGCGGCCAGCTGTCCACGAAGTCCGGCGTCTCGGAGAAATGGGTCCCCGGATCGATGTGCCAGTCCTGGGTCGCCACGACGAAGTCGTAGTTGATGCCGTGGGCCTCCAGGTGCTCGCTCAGGTCCGCGGCGACCCGGGCGCCGCCGTCGACACCCAGCGAGCCACCCTCGCAGAAATCGTTCTGCACATCCACAATGACCAGTGCACGGGTCATGATTCCTCCTCAAACTCTTCGAACTCAGTGGGGATTACCGCTTCGCCGCGCTGCAGTCGCCGGATGGTGCCGGGCAGTTCGGCCATTGACTTGTGGTGCCGCTCGGCCGCACGCTCGACGCCTTCAGCGCCGGTCCATCCCGGCAGCAGCTCGCCGTTCTTCATGAACTGTTCGATCAGCGGGCGGTCGTTGCCGTCGTCCTTCGGCCGGTGCCCGATGCCGATGATTTCGGCGGTAGCGGTGCCACGTTCGTTCAGACGGCGCAGGGCGTATTTGCGTCCGCCGACAGAGACTTTGTTCTTGGCCGCTTTTGCCACCGGCACAGGGTTTCCGTTGTCGTCTTCGCGGCTGACCAGCTTGTACACCATGCTCGCCGTCGGGGCCCCGGAACCGGTGACTAGTTCCGTGCCTACGCCATAGGAATCCACAGGGGCGGAGGCCAGGGCCGCGATGGCGAATTCGTCCAGGTCGGACGTGACGGTGATGTGCGTGTTGTGGTTGCCCAGATCGTCCAGCAGCTTGCGGACCCATTGGGCCTGCGTGACCAGATCGCCCGAGTCCAGCCGCACGCCGCCGAGTTCCGGACCGGCCAGTTCAACGGCCGTCCGGACGGCATTTTCGACGTCGTACGTATCTACCAGCAGCGTGGTGCCCTTGCCGAGGGAAGCCAGCTGGGCCTCGAAGGCAGCCCGCTCGCTGTCGTGGAGCAGGGTAAACGAATGGGCAGCTGTGCCCACGGTCTTGATGCCGTAGCGGAAGCCCGCCTCCAGGTTGGAGGTGCTGGTGAACCCCGCGATCACCGCTGCGCGCGCCGCGGCCACGGCGGATTCTTCCTGCGTGCGCCGCGACCCCATCTCGATGCAGGGCCGGGCTCCGGCCGCGCTGGTCATCCGGGAGGCTGCCGAGGCGATGGCGCTGTCATGGTTCAGTGCGGAGAGGATGAAGGTTTCGAGCACACATGCTTCGGCGAAGGACGCTTCGACGATCAGGATGGGCGAGTACGGAAAGTAGGCTTCGCCTTCGGCGTAGCCGTAGATGTCCCCGCTGAACTTGAAATCCGCCAGCCAGTCGATCGTGGGGGAGTCGACCACGTTGGTACGGGCCAGGAAGTCGAGCTGGGCTGCGGGGAAAGTGAAGTTCTGGATGCCCTCAAGGACCCGGCCGGTGCCGGCAACCACGCCGTAGCGGCGGCCGTCCGGCAGCCTCCGGGCGAACGCTTCGAAGACGGAGCGCCGGTGGGCAGCTCCGGAGCGCAGGGCGGCCTGCAGCATTGTCAGCTCGTAGTGGTCGGTATACAAGGACGTGCTGGGAGGAACCCAGCCGGATTCGGTACTCACACCACAAACTCTAATCCGGTGTTCGCCGTCTGAGTACCCGGCACGGCCAAAGCGGCGCGGGGAGTCCTGAAGCCTACAATGGAATCCATGATGTCGAGCATTTACCCTGATTTCGCCCTGCCCGCGGTGGTGGTCAGCACCATTGTCGACGCCGAAGCTGAAACGGCCCGGGACGCCGAAGTCGAGGAGCTCTCCGCAACGGATGTGCCCTGGGTGGTCATTGTCTGGAATGATCCGGTCAACCTGATGAGCTATGTCAGCTATGTCTTCCAAAGCTACTTCGGCTACTCGGAAGCCAAGGCAAACAAACTGATGCTCGAGGTACACCGGCAGGGCAAGTCTGCGGTGGCCAGCGGCACGCGGGAAAAGGCGGAGCAGGACACCGTAGCAATGCATTCATTCGGCCTGTGGGCCACGTACCAGAAGGCGGACCAGGCGTAAGTATGGCCAAGGCATTCAGGAACACACGCAAGGGCATTACCGGCGAGCTGGAAGCGGCGGAGCGGGATCTGATCCGCCGGCTCTTCGAGGACATCATCAGCATGCTCGAGCGCGAGGGGGTCGCCGACGAGGACCCGCTGGCGGCGATGGTCGGGCTGGATAGCAAGGCCGTCAAGCCCGAGGACAGCGCCCTGCTTCGCCTGCTGCCGGATGCGGTGAAGAACGACGACGGCGAGGCGCTCGAGTTCCGCCGGCTGACCGAACGCTCCCTGCGGGAAGACAAGGTAGCGGCGCTGCGCGCCAGCTCGCTGCTGCTGGAGCAGAGCCACGTCCAGCTGACTGCCGAGCAGGCCCGGCTCTTCGCCCGCGCGGTCAATGACGTGCGGCTGGTGCTGGCGGACCGGCTCAAGATCGAAACGGATGAAGACGCCCAGGCCCTGCACGGCATCGACGACTGGTCCCAGGCCGAGGATCTGGACACCTATCTGGCCCTGGTCTACAACTTCATGACCTGGCTGCAGGAGACCTTGATGCAGGCGTTGCTGGACGGGCTGGGCAGGACCGAATCGAACAATTAATGCCCGCGGGCGGGCTTCGCGCCGCGTCATCAGACTGTGAGATGGCTTACAGCCGCTGCATGGAAGTTCTGCAATAGCACGGCCAGGACTTATCCTCGTTAGATCATGAGCCCGGACGTGAGTGCGACTTTGAAGAACAGCCAACCCTCTGCCCCCATCGGCATTTTCGATTCGGGCGTCGGTGGGCTGACCGTTGCGCGTGCTGTGATTGACCAGCTGCCGCAGGAGTCTGTGCTGTACGTCGGGGATACCGCGAACGGCCCCTACGGACCCTTGCCGATCGCCGAAGTTCGGGCGAACGCCTTGGGCGTCATGGATGAACTGGTGGACTCGGGCGTAAAGCTGCTGGTCATTGCCTGCAATTCGGCCTCCGCGGCCGTGCTGCGCGATGCGCGGGAACGCTATACCGCCCGCTACGGAATTCCGGTGATCGAAGTCATCCAGCCGGCAGTCCGCCGCGCCGTTGCCTCGACCCGCAGTGGCCGGATCGGCGTCATCGGTACTTCCGCAACCGTCGGCTCCCGCGCCTACGAAGACACCTTCGCCGCCGCGCCGCATCTGGATGTCACCTCGGTTGCCTGCCCGCGGTTTGTTGAATACGTGGAAGCAGGCGTCACTGCCGGGGACCACCTGCTGTCCACCGCCGAGGAGTACCTTGCGCCGCTGAAGACGGCGGACATCGACACCCTGGTGCTCGGCTGCACCCACTATCCGCTGCTGACCGGTGTTATCTCCTATGTGATGGGGGACAGCGTCACCCTGGTCTCCAGTGCCGAGGAAACGGCGAAGGATGTCTACCGTGCGCTGGTGCGCCATGGTCTGCTTCGCCAGGATGGCCTGCCCCCGCAGCACCACTTCATTGCCACCGGCGACGCGGCCGCGTTCGAGGTACTGGCCAAGCGCTTCCTGGGGCCCGAAGTCCGGACCGTGGAGCACGTGGACCGCGTGGCGGCGCAGTATCCCACCGGAGCGATGGCGCGGATTACCGAGGAGATGATCGCCGCGGCGAAGTCCGGGAACGACGGGAACGAGGTGTCACGGCTGTCGCATTTCGTTGGCGCCGGACGTGAGGACGCGGGGATATGAACCTGACCATTATCGGCTGCACCGGTTCGTTCCCGGGGCCGCTGTCACCTGCTTCCTGCTACCTGGTGTCGGCCCACGACGGCGAAAGGACCTGGCGGATCCTGCTGGACCTGGGCAACGGTGCGCTCGGAACGGCACAGCGTTACATGGATCTGGAAGACATCGATGCGGTCTTCCTCAGCCACCTGCACCCGGACCACTGCATGGATCTGTGCGGGCTGCATGTCGCCGTCCGCTGGCATCCGGACGGCTGGTCAAAGGGCCGCATCCCGGTGTGGGGACCGGCTGCCACCGCGGACCGCATGGCAACCGCGTATGGACTCGAGCTGGACCCGGGTATGCACGAAGAGTTCGACTTCCACAACTGGACGGATAGGGAAAGCGTCAAGCTGGGGCCCTTCACCATCACCCCGTACGCCGTGCGTCATCCTGTGGACGAGGCGTACGCCATGCGCGTCGAGGCCACCGAGCCAGGCCCCAAGGGTCCGGTCACGAAGGTCCTGACCTATTCCGGCGACACGGACAGCTGCGACGCGCTGGTCGAAGCGGCCCAGGATTCGGATATGTTTCTCTGCGAAGCGGCCTACCATGAGGGCCGCGATGACGCCATTGAAGGAATCCACCTGACGGGGAAGCGGGCCGGCGCCGCGGCGACCAAGGCCAATGTCAGCCGCCTGCTACTGACCCATCTGCCGGTGTGGAACGACTCCGTGCGTACGGTCGAAGAGGCCCGTGAGACCTACTCGGGCGGTTTGGCCGTGGCCGTGGCCGGAGTCAGCTACGTCGTCTGAGCCGCGGCCGTGCGGATAAGCTGGATTCATGACTTCAGTTGACTCGAGCTCTGCCCTGCCCGCCGCCATCGTCCGTGCCGATGGGCGCGCGCCGGACCAGCTGCGGCCCATCAGCATTACCCGGGGCTGGTCCAACCAGGCCGAAGGCTCGGCGCTGATCGAATTCGGCAACACCCGGGTACTGTGTACCGCATCCCTGACGCAAGGCGTACCGCGCTGGCTCAAGGGCGAGGGCCGCGGCTGGGTCACCGCCGAATACGCCATGCTGCCCCGGGCCACCAACACCCGCTCCGACCGCGAATCCGTCAAGGGCAAGATCGGCGGCCGCACCCACGAGATTTCGCGGCTCATCGGCCGTTCCTTGCGCTCCATCATTGACCTCAAGGCCCTGGGCGAAAACACGATCGTGCTGGACTGCGATGTCCTGCAGGCCGACGGCGGAACCCGTACCGCGGCGATCACCGGAGCGTATGTGGCGCTGGCCGACGCGCTGCGCTGGGCCAAGGAAAACAAGCTGGTGGGCCGCAACGCCCAGCCGCTGATCGATACGGTGGCAGCCGTCAGTGTGGGGATCATCGACGGCGTGCCCATGCTCGATCTGCCCTACGTGGAAGACGTGCGCGCCGAGACGGACATGAACGTCGTCGTTACCGGATCCGGCAAGTTCGTCGAAGTCCAGGGCACCGCCGAGGGCGCGCCGTTTGACCGGGATGAACTGAACGCCCTGCTGGATCTCGCCCTCGCCGGCACCGTCGAGCTCGCGCAGATCCAGCGCGAGACGCTGGGGGAGAGCGCATGAGCGGCGCAACCCAGCACAGCGGTGCGGCCCGCCTGGTCCTGGCCACCAGGAACCCCGGCAAGCTGCGCGAACTGCGCGAGCTGCTGCGGGGGCAGGTTCCGGATCTCGACGTCGACACCCAGGTTATCGACGCAGCCACCGCCGGCGTGCCAGATGTGAAGGAAACCGGGGTGACCTTCGCGGAGAACTCCCTGCTCAAGGCGCGGGCCGTGGCGGAAGCGACCGGACTGGTCGCCGTCGCCGATGATTCCGGCCTCGAAGTCGATGTCCTCGGTGGGGCCCCGGGCATCTTTTCGGCCCGCTGGTCCGGTTCACATGGTGACGATGCCGCCAACCTGAAGCTGTTGCTGGCCCAGCTTGAAGACATCGGACTAGAACACCGTGCGGCGTCCTTCGTCTGCGCGGCCAGCGTTGTCTCGGCGGACATGGATGCAGTGGTGGAGGGCAGGCTGCGGGGGACGCTCCTGACCGAGCCGCGCGGCGCCGGCGGCTTCGGCTATGACCCGATCCTTCAGCCTGAGGGCATGGACCGCAGCTGTGCCGAACTGTCGCCGGAGGAAAAGAACGCCATCAGCCACCGCGGGCAGGCCTTCCGGGCGCTGCTGCCGCAGCTGGTCAAAGCCCTGAGCTGAGCCAGTGGGCTTCGTCACGGTGCAGACGTGCCGTTCGGCGAAGCGGAGGAGCGTAAGGCACACTTGAAGGCATCATGAGCATCCAATTCCCCGCTGCCGTTTCCGCCCAGTCCACTGACTCCGCCGCGAACCTTACGGGCGTGGCCCAGTGGGCCGTGAATATGATGGAGACCATCGGGGCTCCCGGAGCAGGCCTGGCCATCGCGTTGGAAAACCTCTTCCCGCCGCTGCCCAGCGAGGTCATCCTGCCGCTGGCCGGCTTCACTGCCAGCCGGGGAAATTTCACGCTGATCGAGGCGCTGCTCTGGACCACACTGGGTTCGGTGCTCGGAGCCTGGCTGCTCTATGGGCTTGGTGCCTGGCTGGGCCGTCGGCGGATGTATGCCATTGCCGACAAACTTCCGCTGGTCGACGTCGAGGATGTCGAAAAGGTTGAAGCCTGGTTCAACCGGCACGGTTACAAGGCGGTCTTCTTTGGCCGGATGATCCCGATCTTCCGGTCCCTGATTTCCATTCCGGCGGGTATAGAGCGAATGCCCGTGTGGAAGTTCCTGTTGCTGTCCACTGCCGGCAGCCTGATCTGGAACACCATCTTTGTTTTCGCCGGGTTCTACCTGGGCGAAAACTGGCACTTCGTGGAACAGTACGCGGACATCTTCCAGAAGATTGTCATTGCCGCAGTCGTTGTCTTTGCGGCCTACTGGCTCATTTCCAAGATCGTGAAGATCCGCAACAGCCGGAATTCAGCTTCCTGACTCTGGCTCCCGGCCGCTAAAGTCCGAGCTCGCGCAGCAGGTCCGTGCCCGGGACATGATGGACCGTGGTCATTCCGAGCGCCTTGGCAGCCGCGATGTTTTCGGCCTTGTCGTCGATGAAGACGATCGCGGCCGGATCCGCGTTCAAGGTCGAGAGCACGTGCTGGAAAGCGCCGGGATTGGGCTTGACCTTGCCGATCCTGGAGCTGTAAAAACACTGTGAAAAGTACCGGGTCCATGCTGCGGAAGAAAATTCGTCTGCCATGGCCAGCGGCATATTGGACAGCACTGCCAGCTGCGCGGTGCGGGAACTGAGCAGATCCAGGACATCCAGTGTGTCCAGATTCAGATGCGACCACTGGATGGCGTCCAGTGAATCCAGTTCCATCGCCCTGCCCTCGGAGACGGCCGAGCCGACTACCCGTGTCCAGTAGTCTCTGGAGGAGATCCGCCCCTCGTCGTACTGCAGCCGGTGAAGCCAGTAGGCGCTGTCCACCTGCCGCAGATTCAGGCCTGCCGCCTCTTCCAAGGCCAGCCAGTCCGCTTCTTCAGGGGCGGTGGAAATCACCATGCCGTAGTCGAACAAATACCACTGCGGACCGGGGGTGAGAGTAGCCATGTCTCAAGGGTAGCGCTGCGCCCGCCGGCTTCTAAGAGCTCCTGTGTAACCACTTCATTAAGCTTGTCCGCCATATTCCTCCCAGCCATTCTCTTGACCTCGGGTGCACCAGGTGTTGTATGGTTAGCTACATGAGTAATGAACCCCCTAACCTCGTGGAGGTTCGCGGAGGCCGGAAGGGCCGGTGGGCAGATGATCGATGAATCACGTCCGATCTTCATGCAGATCGCCGAGCTGATCGAGAACGACATCGTCGATGGGGCGCTGGCGGAAGAGGCGCAGGTTCCTTCCACCAACGAATTTGCGGCCTTCTACCGAATCAACCCGGCTACGGCAGCCAAAGGCGTCAACCGGCTTGTAGACGAAGGCATCCTCTACAAGAAGCGGGGAATCGGCATGTTTGTAGCCACGGGCGCGCGGGCACAGCTGATGGACCGGCGAAGGGAAGAATTCTTCCGCCAGTATGTCCAGCCGCTGGCCCGGGAGGCACGCAAGCTCGGCATCAGCAAGGAGCAGCTGGCACAGATGCTCAGCCGCAGCGAGACAGACACAGAAACCAGTGAAAGGAGCGTGGCACAGTGACGGCCCCAGGCGACTCGACCATCATCGAAATCCGCAATGTCACCAAGCGCTACAAAGACACCACAGCCCTCGACGACGTCAGCTTGAAGATCGACGGCGGCAAGATCTACGGGCTGCTCGGCCGGAACGGCGCCGGCAAGACTACCCTGATGTCGGTACTGACCGCACAGGGCTTCCAGACCTCCGGCGAAATCCGGGTCTTCGGCGAGCATCCCTACGAAAACGACAGGGTGCTGAGCCGGATCTGCTTCATCCGCGAGTCGCAGAAGTACCCGGATGATTTCACCGCCGAACAGGCCTTCGCCTCGGCCGCGCTGTTCTTCCACAACTGGGACAAGGCCTTTGCACAGCGGCTGGCCCAGGACTTCCAGCTGCCGCTCAAGCGCCGGATCAAGAAGCTCTCGCGCGGCCAGCTGTCCGCCGTCGGAGTCATCATCGGTCTGGCGTCGCGCGCGGAGCTCACCTTCTTCGATGAGCCGTACTTGGGACTGGACGCGGTGGCCCGGCAGATTTTCTACGACCGGCTGGTCGAGGATTATTCGGAACACCAGCGCACCATCATTCTTTCCTCGCACCTGATCGATGAGGTGGCGAACCTGCTTGAGCATGTGATCGTGATCGACAGAGGCAAGATCATGATCGACGACGACGCAGAGGCCATCCGCGGCTCGGCGTTCACCGTAGTCGGCACGGGCACCAGGGTGGCTGCTTTTACCGCCGGCCGCGAAATCCTGCACCGTGAATCCTTGGCCTCGCTGGCTTCGGTCACCGTCCAGGGCCGGCTAAGCGAAGCCGAGCGGTCGGAGGCGGCGGAGCTCGGCCTGGAAGTGGCACCGGTATCCCTGCAGCAGCTCATCGTCCGCCGGACCATGGATCCTGGCGTCGACCTGTCCCTGAACGGGGCACCTGCCGAACTGGAGGTATCACCATGAACCGCATTGCCAACGTCGCCAGGATGCAGCTCATCAATAAGTGGACCTTCCTGGGCATTCCGGCGGTCATCATGGGTGGTGCCTTCCTGGTCACCTATGCCATCTGGGTGCTGATTCCGGACAGCGAGTCCACCGTGTACTCCGGTGCCGCCCAAGCGGTCATGTGGTATTTTCTGGCACTGGGGATCCAGTCGCTGACCCTCACCTTCCCGTTCTCGCAGGCCATGAGCGTCAGCCGCAGGACGTTCTATCTCGGCACCGTCGGCTTGTTCGCCGTCGTCGCCCTGGCCATCAGCGTCCTGTACTACATCCTCGGTCTGGTCGAGGTGGCGACCAACGGCTGGGGCCAGAACGGGCAGCTCTACGCCCTGGGCTGGATTGCCGACAGCCACGCCATGGTCCAGATCCTGTTCTACTTCATCGCCATGCTGGCCCTGTTCATGATCGGTTTCTGGTTTGCCACCATCTACAAACGTTGGCGGGCCACGGGCATGCTGATCGTGTGGATCGCGATTGCCTTGGTGCTGCTCGGCTTGGTGGCGTTGACCACATGGCAGGGCTGGTGGCCCGCGGTCGGCGCGTGGTTCGTGGCGCAGACGCCGCTGAGCGTCTCGGGCTGGGTTGCGCTCTTCTGCGCCGTCCTGGCCGCGGGTTCCTACCTCACCCTGCGCCGGGCCGAGCCGTAGGGAACGGACTACGCTCGAACGACACCCAAAATAACGACGGCGGCTGCCGGCCTTGGTGCCGGCAGCCACGTCGTGTTTATGGCAGGAACTGTCCTGGCAGGCCGGTACTCTTGAGGGCGTGGGAATCGAGTTCACGGCCATAGACTTTGAGACAGCAAACGGGTTCAGGGGCTCTCCATGCTCTGTGGGTCTGACCAAAGTCCGGAACGGGCAGGTGGTGGAAGAAGCCTCCTGGCTGATGCGTCCGCCGGAGGGCTTCGACCACTTCGATCCGCGCAACGTCCAGATCCACGGCATCACCGCCGACATGGTCGCCGGCAGTCCGCGGTTCGGGGAGATCTTCCCCGAGATGGCCGGCTTTATCGGTGCGGATGTCCTGGTGGCGCACAACGCGGCATTCGATATGGGCGTGATTCGATCGGCGCTGGAAGTCTCGGAGCTCTCCGGGCCGGCCTATGATTACGCGTGCACCGTCATTCTTTCGCGGCGCAGTTACTCGCTGGTGTCCTATTCTTTGCCGTTCGTCGCGGAAGCCGCCGGCGTTCCGCTGCTGAACCACCACGACGCGGTCGCCGATGCCCGGGCCTGCGCCGGCATCATGGTGGACATTGCCGCCCGGAACTCGGCGGCCAGCATTGCCGAACTTCTGGTCGCCATGCAGTTGCCGGCGTCGCGGCTGCAGGAATACGTCCCGGGCCGCGACGGCCTCTCCAAACCAACGGTCAACGCGCGCAACCGCCAGGAACTGGCCGTGACAGCCGGGGGAGCGGCGCCGAGCACCGCGTGGACCTACTGGCCGCAGGAAGGCGCCAATCCGCCGGCCAATCCCGAGGCAGACGAGACGCATCCGCTGTTCGGCCAAACCATAGTGTTCACCGGCAACCTAGGGATTGAACGCCAGCAGGCCAAAATCCGGGCGGCCGCGCTCGGCGCCCAGCCGGCCAGCACCGTAACGCGCAAGACCAGTGTCCTGGTGGTGGGGGACGGTTTCGTCGCGGCGGACCTCAAGCGAGGCCGGATCACCACCAAGGCCCAGAAGGTTCTGGCGCTGCACGGCCGCGGCCAGCAGGTCGAGGTCCTCTCCGAGGGGGAGTTCCTGCAGATGCTCGGTGGCGAGTGGCCGTCAACCAGCGCCTGACCCGGGTCGCCTAAACCCGCGTACTACTAAACCGGCGTACTAAAGGTCCAGGCGGAACCCGGTCAGTTCCTGGGACAGATCGATCAGCCTTGACGCCGCGTTCCGTTCCAGGGCATGGGACTGCGGCCGCACCAGCGCGGGCTGTCCCCGGAGCTGGAACGGCCCGTCCGGCCCCCAATAATCACCGTTGCGGACGTCGTCATCCACGGCGGCGCGCACCAGCGGCCAAGCTCCGGCGTCTTTGCCCTGGGCAAAGGGGCGGCTGAGCCGCCGCTGGATAGCCGAGGCGGGCCGATGGGTAGCCACGCCGGGCCGGCGCGGGGTGAACATGCTGCGTGAGTAGCCGGGATGGGCCACTACCGACGTAGCCGGGGAGCCCACTATTTCCAGCCGGTGCGCCAGTTCGAAGCCGAAACTCATGACCGCCAGTTTGGACAGGGCATAGGAGTGGTAGCTCGAGTATTTGCGGGGGTGCGCCGCCGTGGTGAAGTCCGGCCTCACCCAGCGGTGGCTGACGCTGCCCACGTGAACAATCCGGCTGCCATGGGCGGCCAGCGCGGGCATGAGCTCGGCGACCAGCGCGAAATGGCCCAGGTGGTTCGTGCCGAACTGAAGCTCGAAGCCATCCGCAGTGTTCTGCCGCAGCGGGGACCCGATGACGCCGGCATTGGCCACAAGACTGTCGATATGCTCCAGCTCCGAAAGCCGCGCGGCCGCGTGCCGTACCGAGGCCAGGCTCGCCAGGTCCAGATGCTGGTAGGTCACGGCGGCTTCCGGGAAGCGGGCCTTGATCGCGGTGATGGCGGCTTTGGCCTTCTGCGGATTCCGGGCGGCAATGACCACCTTGGCGCCTGCTTCGGCCAGCTGCTCCGAGGTGAAATAGCCCAGGCCCGCGTTTCCGCCGGTGACGACCACCGTTTTTCCATGCAGGGGCGGCAATGCGTTGGGGATCCAGTCCTGAGTCATGAAACCAGCGTATCGGCCGCTCCGGCTGCTTACACCGGGGCCTCGGTCTGGGCCAGGAAGCGGGCCGCCATGCCGAGGACCACCTCCCGCGCTTCTGCCGCATCCATCCAGGACGGGGGCAGTGCCGCCTCCCCATAAAACGCCCCGAGGATATTCCCCGCGATGCTCCCGGTGGAGTCGCTGTCGCCGTCGTGATTAATTGCTATGGCGAGGGCGCTGCGGAAGTGCTCTTCCGGCGTCGTACTCCCTTCGGTAACCAGGACCGCATAAAGCGCGACGGCGAGTGCCTCCTCGGCGACCCAGCCCTCACCCAGTGCTGCGGTGAGTTCCGCCGGTGCCACCGCACCTTGCCCGGCAAGGTCGATCGCCGCGCGGAGCCTGGCGGCAAGCTCAGGGGCGGAGGTTTCCTGCTCGGCGCGGGAGAGCACGGCAGACGCGGCGCCCGCGAGGTCGGCATTCTCGTGGACCAAGAGCCGGATGAGGGAGGCGAAGGCCGCGGCGCCGTGGTGTGCTGCCGGGTGCCCGTGGGTCAGGGCCGAGCCATTGACCGCAAACGTGTACACGGTCTCCGGCGTGACGAAGGGCAGCAGCCCGAACGGAGCGGAGCGCATCACGGATCCGCAGCCCTTGGACTGTGGATTCAGCGGCCGGGCCAGCGTCCCCATGTCGCCCGTGGCCAGCGCCGACAGACACGCTTTGCCGGGAGCGCGGCGCTGCTTGAGGACCGGCTGGGCGTCGATCCAGCGCGGGGCCGGTTCCGGGGCCGACTCGGGAAAAGCGCCTTCCTGGCCGGCGTACCAGCGTAGATAGGCCAGCCAGAGGAGCGCCGTCTCGTCGGCGGCAGTGCCGCCGTTGGCCCATTCCAGCGCTTCCACCAGAGCGTCTACTGTATAAAGGGTGAGCTGCGTGTCGTCCGAGATGTGGCCCGGGGAATCCAGCTGGGAGAAATCCCGCAGCCCGTCCGGTCCGAAACGTTCCTGGATCTGGTCCCAGCGGGAAAACTCAACGGCATAGCCCAATTGGTCGCCGAGGGCACCGCCCAGCAGGCAGCCGCGGACGCGGGAAGCGAAGTCAGTAGTCACGCCTCCAGCTTATCCGCGTCCCACGCCCGCAGGCCGGGCCCGACCGATCCCCGGCAAGCGTCGTTCAGGCTGTTCAGCAAACGTTCAGCTTTTTCCCAGCATCAGGTGAAACGCTGTAGTCGTTTTGTGATCGGACGCCGGTCCAGCACCGGCCCAAGGAGGTAATAACCAGATGTCGACAGAGCAGGCTGAGAACCCCCAGCCACGTCCCGCACCGCCGGCTGTGAGGGAGCTGCCTCCCCGGCTCGGGGAGGGCTATGGGATGTCGGCGCGGATCGCCGCCGAGATTGCGGGTGCCTTTCTGTTGTTCTTCGGTGCCCTGGGCATCGGTATGTTCAACCCGCAGGGCGGATTCGCCGTACCGTTCGGTTTCGGCCTGGCCGTGATCGCCGGCATGCTGGCATTCGGCCACATCTCCGGCGGACAGTTCAACCCGGCGATCACACTGGGCAGCGCGCTCGCGGGCAGGACCAGCTGGAAGAACGTCCTGCCGTACATCATCGCCCAGCTGGTCGGGACATCGCTGGCCGCCGTCGTGCTGTGGGTGATCATGCGCAGCCACCCGGTCGGATCCCAGGCCGCCCAGGTATTCTCCTCCGTTGCCAATGGGTATGCTTCCGGCGAAGACCTCGGCTTCACGATGGCCGGCGTCTTCCTCGCGGAGACCATCGGCACCGCGATGCTCGTGGCCATTTACCTCGGTGCCACCTCTTCGCGTGACCGGCTGCGCAGCGCCCCCTACGCCGTAGGCCTGGCCTTCGCCGTGCTGACTGCCGCCCTGCTGCCGATCTCCAACGCAGGCATGAACCCGGCACGCTCCACCGCCGCGGTCTACTTCGCCGAGCCCGCCGCCCTGGGCGAGCTGTGGCTCTTCTGGGCCGCTCCGGTGCTGGGCGCCGTGATTGCCGGGCTGCTGTACCGCAGTGCTGAAACCGTGCCTGCTGCCAAGACCAAAAATGCGGACGACGCCGGACGGCAGGCTTCGGCAGCCGCCGATACCTCCGCTGCCGGTTCCGTTACCGGTACAGCTACGGGCACCGCGGCCGGCGACGGCGTCGCCGGGGGCAATGCGGTGGTAGATACCGTCGAAGACGACAAGAACACTGCCGACGGCAAGCCTGTCCGGGACGATCTCGGTGCCGCCGAGGCCCGCGACTTCTTCGACCAGAAACCGGCTCCCAAGGACGCCGGCCGTAAGGACTCCGCCGAGTAAGGCGTCCCGCCGCCGGCTTTGAGCAGCTGTGTCCCGTCCCTGCCGCAGGGGCGGGACACAGCTGTGTAAAAGGACACCTGTGGATAACGGCAGGTCTGCGAAAAACTGTCAGAGCCGGCAGGTAGCTTTGAAGCCATGAAGCTTTTGCACACATCGGACTGGCACCTCGGCCGGTCGTTCCACGGCGTCGGCATGCTCGGAGCACAACAGCACTTCATCGACCAGCTGGTGGATACAGTCCGGGTACACAGCGTGGATGTCGTGCTCATCGCCGGGGATGTGTATGACCGCGCCCTGCCTGGGGTGGACGTCGTGACGATGTTTTCGGACGCGTTGTCCAGGATCCGGTCGGCTGGCGCCCGGATCATCCTGACCAGCGGCAACCATGACTCAGCCTCGCGCCTGGGCTTCGGCAGCGCCATCCTGGCCCACGGCGGCGTCCACCTGAGGACCCGGATTGCCGAACTGGCCACCCCGGTGCAACTTGAGCTGGACGGCGCCACCCTGGCCGTCTACGGCATTCCGTACTTGGAGCCGCGGCTGACTGCGGAGGAACTGGAGGCAGCGGCGCCTACCCATACCGCCGTGATGCGTGCGGCACTGGAACGCATCCACCAGGATCTGGAGAGCCGCAGAGCACACGGGCCTGTCCGCTCGCTGGTCATGGCCCACACCTTCGCCAGCGGCGGATTGACCTCGGACAGCGAGCGGGACCTGAGCATCGGCGGAGTAGGGGCAGTCCCGCTGGACCTCTTCGACGGCCTCGACTATGTGGCGCTGGGCCACCTGCATGGGCGCCAGGAGCTGAGCGCATCGGTGCGCTATTCCGGTTCGCCCCTGCCGTATTCGTTTTCGGAATCCGGCCACCACAAGGGCGGGATCCTGCTTGAATTTGACCGGGACGGCCTCGTGGGCGCGGAGAACGTCAGTTGGGACACCGGGCGCCGGCTCGCCGTGCTGCGGGGCACCATGGCGGACCTGCTGGAATCCGAGAAGCATGCCGCGGCAGAAGACTCCTACTGCCAGATCACCGTTACGGATGCCGAGCGGCCGCTGAAAGCGATGGAAAGGCTTCGCGCCCGTTTCGCCCATACGCTTGTCCTCGCTTTCGAGCCGGAAGGAGGCCCACGGACGGACCGCCTGACGTACAGCGAACGTATCGCCAAAGCGCAGGATGACCTGGACGTCTGCTGCGGTTTTCTTGACCATGTACGGTCCCGGTCGGCGGGCGACGCGGAACGAGGGTTGCTGATGGAAACCCTTGCCAAAGTACAAGCCGCGGAGGTGTCGGCATGAGGCTGCACCGGCTGGAGATCCAGGCCTTCGGCCCGTTTGCGCAACGCCAGAGCGTGGACTTTGATGAGCTCAGTGCCCACGGTCTGTTTCTGCTCAACGGCAAGACCGGCGCAGGCAAGACCAGCATATTGGACGCGGTATGCTTCGCGCTGTACGGATCCGTTCCCGGTGCCCGGCAGGGCGGCAAACGGTTGCGCAGCGACCACGCGGACCCGGCCTTGGCACCGGAAGTAGTTTGTGAGTTCAGCGCCCGGGGCCGGCGCTTTGAAGTGACGCGCTCGCCGCAATGGGACCGGCCCTCTACGAGGTCAAGCAAGGGCAGTGTTACCGAGCAGGCGCGCACCCTCCTGCGCGAATTCGTCGACGGCAGTTGGGTCGAGAAATCGGCCAGGAATGACGAGGCCGCCGTCGAACTTGGCGACGTGCTGGGCATGAGCCTCGACCAATTCACCAAAGTGGTGATGCTGCCGCAGGGCGAATTCGCGGCTTTCCTCAGGGCGGATGCCAAAGAGCGACGTCCGCTGCTGCAGCGTCTGTTCGACACGGACCGCTATGAGCTGATCGAGGACTCCCTGGCGGCCGACGCTGCCACGGCACGGGCTGCTTTCTCAACCGCCGAAACGGAGCTGGGACACCTGCTGCGTCGTGCGGAGGAAGAAGCGAACCGTCACCTGGCGCCGGAACAACTGCCGGAGGACGGCGCCCCGGCTACCGAGAAGCTGCAGCAACTGCACTCGTCCGTCGAGCGGCTTGCGCAGGAGGCAGGGGACGCCGTCGGGAGCGGCCGGAGGACACTCGAAGAACTCAAGAGCGGCATTGCGCGCCAGGAAATGCGCTTGGCCGACCACGCGGACTGGCTCCTCCTGCAGGGGCTTGAAGCGGAGCAGGCGGCAGGGGCAAATGACTCCAGGCGGCGCGCCCAGGTACTTACCGCCCACCGGGCCGCGGAGCTGCTGCAATCCAGCATCCGGCACCGTGACCAGGCATCGTCGAGAACCGAGGAAAGCCTCCAAACGGCACAGACAGCATTCGAACGCGTGGCGCGCCATCCGCTCTGCGGCACTTACGCGCCGGATTTCGCATCGGGGAAGCTGGAACTGCCGGCTATGGGAGCCGAGCGGGCCCAGGAGTTGATCGAAACCGCTGCAGGCAGCACCGGCCACGAACTGGGCAGAATACGCGCCCTCTTACCTGAGGAAGCCCGTCTGAAAGAAGCACGGGCCCAGGCGGAGAGGCTGCTGCAAACTGCGGATCAGTTTGACCGCCGCTACGAAAAGGTAGATGCGGAGGCAGAAGCTACCCGCGCTGCCGGCGAACAATTCGCTGTCGACCTGGCGGCCGCCGACGGTACGGACTCGGACGTCGAGCGGCTCGGGCAGCAGCTGAAAGAGGCAGAGGCGGTCGCGGAAACGGTGTCCGCCTACGGCGCCTGCCGAGCCCGCGTTGACTCCGCCAGGCGGGTGCGCGATGAGGCCAACGCACTCCAACTGCAGTTGAAACAGCACTGGCTGGATCTTCTGGAGCGGCGCCTGGAGCAGTCAGCCGCTGAGCTCGCCCACACACTCGAACAGGGTGAAATGTGCCCGGTCTGCGGATCAGACGAACATCCGCGGCTGGCAACAGCAGACGGCGACAGCATGGTCAGCCGCGAGGAAGAAGCCGCTGCCCGTCGGGAGCATGCACAGGCCGAGACCGCCTACGCGAAATCGCAGGAAAGTTTTGCTGTCCTCGAGAATAAACTGGCGGGTCTGGCGGCCCAAGGCGGGGAAACTGAACCGGAAGCGGCTGCTACCGCTGTCCGCGACCTGCAGGATCTCCTTGGCCAGGCACAGGAGGCCGCACAAAACCGTGCGCGTTTACGCGGCCTGATCGAAAAGAGCCGGGACGAGCTCGCGGCGCTGTTGAGCCAGGGATCGGAACTGGCTGTCGCTGCTGCCGGTGCCCGCTCCGATGCCGAGGCGGCGGCGCGGCAGGCCGACCAACTGGAGCAGAAGATTGCAACGGTTCTCCCGCCGGGCGGCACACTGCAGGAGCTGGCGGAAGGCTTGACCGCAATGGACAGCCTGCTCAAGCAATGCCGTCAGTCACTGGGGGAGTACACGTACGCGCTGGCAACCCTGGAACGGTGCAGCAGTGAGCTTGAGGACGCCATAGCCGGTTCGGAATTTGGCTCGGAAGCGGATGTCCTGGCCGCCCTCCTCTCTGCCCGCGAGCTGGAACAGGCCCAGCTGCAGGACCGTGCGTATGCCTCGCTTGGCCAGCGGATTGAGCTGCTGCAGGCTTCGGACCGCGTCGCGCGTGCTCGGCAAGCCCAAACTGAGGGGGAACCGCTGCCGGACGAAGCGCAGCTGGAGGAGCTACGGCGCAAGGCGCGGGCTATGGAAACAGAGCTGCAGGCCGTGGCCGTGCGGCATGGGGTGCTGCAGGAGTCCGCGGAACAGCTGCTTGGCTATTGCCGGCGGCTGGAAGCAGCAGCCGCATCGTTGGAGCCGGTCCGGGCACGCTTCGAACTGGTGCAGTCCGTTGCCGACACGGTCCGTGGCCTGGGCGAAAATGAACGGAAAATGACGCTCACCACCTATGTCCTTGCTGCCCGGCTCGAGCAGATCGCCGCGGCGGCCTCGGAACGCCTGAATGCCATGACGGACGGACGTTACCGGCTCGTCCATGACGACTCGAAGTCGGGCAACAAGAAGTCGGGTCTCGGGCTCCACGTCAGTGACGAATGGACCGGACAACGCCGCGATACCTCGACGCTCTCCGGCGGTGAATCCTTCATGGCATCGCTTGCTCTTGCCCTGGGGCTGGCAGATGTGGTCCAGGCTGAGGCAGGCGGAGTCGATATCGAAACCCTCTTTGTGGACGAAGGATTCGGCAGCCTCGACGAACAGGCGCTTGAACAGGTGATGGACGCCCTCGAAAGCCTCCGCGACGGCGGCAGGGTCGTAGGACTGGTCAGCCATGTGGCCGAAATGAAGCAGCGCATCGGAGCGCAGCTGCAGATCAGCAAGGGCCGCGATGGCTCCACCGTGCGGATGACGACGGAATCACCCATCCTGCAGCCGGTGTAGGATTGTGCCGTTATCCGGGTTGGGCGCATCGGGAGGCGGGACGATGCGCGGTTCTTGCTATCGGAAAATGACATGACACGAAGTGCGGACTCTACTCCAACTCCCAACGCCCCAACGGCTGAGGCCACGGGCGACGTGCCGGAAGCATCAGCGTCAGGCAGCATTTTCGGCCGCTACGCCCGCCTGCCAGCCCTGGCGGGGCCAAGCTTCCTCCCTATTGCCTTCCTCGCTCGGCTTCCCTTGGCCATGCTCACGGTAGGAGCGCTGACTCTGCTCACCGCCGTTAGCGGTTCCTACGCAATCGGTGGCTTCGCCGCCGGCGCAGTCGGCATCGGATCCGCCATCGGCGCCCCGGCAATCGGCTATTTCGCCGACAGGGCAGGCCAACGCCCGGTCCTGCTGATTTCGGCTGTTGCCCACACACTGAGCATTGGCCTCGTCCTTGCCGCCGCCTACCTCACCGCCGATTTCGACGGGCCGGAAATCTTTTTCGCCCTCGGCGCTGCGCTGCTCATGGGAGCCACTTGCCCGCAAGTGGGTCCGCTGGCGCGCGTGCGATGGATGGCCATGACGAGGAACAATAAGCAGGAACTCGATACGGCCCTGTCCTACGAAAGTACCGCCGACGAGCTGACCTTCGTCCTGGGACCGGCACTGGTGGGGCTGCTGGCGGCATTGGTAGCACCCTGGCTGCCGTTTGCGCTGGCAGCAACCCTGACCATCGTGATGGTTTCGGCTTTCGCCGTCCACCCGACCTACCGCAGCGTCCAACCAGTGACCCCGAAGCTGGTTGAACGGCACCCGCAGGCAGCGGCCGCGGCGCGGAAGACCCCGGTGAACTGGGGAGTTGTCATTATTCCTGTGGCCGGGATGATTGCCATGGGGACGTTCTTCGGGGCCACACAGAATGCTTTGAATGCGTTCGGCGGTAGCTTTGGCGCGGCGGACACGGCAGGTCTGCTCTATGCCGTGCTCGGACTGAGTTCCGCTGTGACGGCGTTGTCTGTCGCGTACTGGTCGGAGACGTTTTCCCATGCCTCGCGCTGGATCGCCAGTGCCGCAGCGATGGCCGTCCTGAGCCTGCTGTTACTCCTGCCCACTGAAGTAGTGCCGATGCTGGTGGTCCTGCTGCTCGTGGGTCTGCCCGTCGGACCCACCATGGTCACCATCTTCACCATCGGAGGTAAGGTCGCTCCGGACGAGCGGCTGGGCACGGTCATGACCCTGCTGGCAAGCGGAGTAGTGCTCGGCTCGGCCCTTGGCTCCGGAGTAGCCGGGGCAATCGCCGAAACCTACGGCTACCAAGGTGCGTTCCTGGTCGCCGTCGGGGCATCCGTGGCCATGCTGGCGGTAAGCATGCTCGGTGCCATGCTGGTCCGCCGGAGGTAGTCAGCTGAGTTCGTCCTCTATTGCGGCCGCTGCCCGGATCAATTCTGCACCCAACTCAGCCTCCGGCTTGTCAGTTCGGACGTAAACGACGGCGACCGCAGCTGGCAACTGTCCCGGAATGCGGATAGGCGCCGCCACCGAGGAGGTTCCCGGTATGACCTCCTCGTGGCTGACGCTGTAGCCGACTTCGCGGGCTTTCCTGGCCTCGGGACGGTACGCCTGTCCCGAGGCCAGTTGTTCCCATTGCTCTTCGGTTAGGGCGGACTGGATGGCGATACCTGGACCGCCTGCGCTGAAGGAGTGTCGCGTGCCCGGCCGCTGGGCCAAGGTGGCTGAAGCATGGCGCGGTTCCACCGTGATAAGCGTGACGCAGTCTCGCTGGTCCCATACGGCGAGGAACGCCGTCATGGCCAGTCCATTAGCCAGGGCAGTCAGCTCCGGAAGCGCTGCCGATTGAAGATCACGTGAGACTCCGCGGGCCAGTGCAGCCAGACCCGGTCCGGCCTGAACTCGCCCGGCCGAATCACGCAGCACCAGCGAATGGTCCTCCAGCGTACGTAGAATCCGGTAGGCGATCGACCGGTGGACGCCGAGAGCCTCCGAGAGTTCCGCGATCGTCATCGGCGACCGTGCCTCGGCCAATATCTCAAGAGCTCGAATCCCGCGGGACAAAGTCTGCGAGTGGGCGGGCGCTTTGACTGATCCCTCCGCGCGCGTCGGGGCGCCAGCGGGAACCGCTGGAGCCGAAATACGAGCCTCACTCATCAGACCATCCTATTTTCCGTCGGGGAGAAGCAGCACACAGTGAATTGTGTCTCCACTCACATTCCTCCATTGTTCTATATCGGGACGTGATGTTCAAATATAGAACGCAAGGCAGGGTGTGCGGGCATTGCGGTGCAGTGGGTCGCTGCGCGTCAGACACCATGATGAATGGCCGGGCGCTTCGATGAGATGGACAGTGTCGTGTCTTCGAGGGCCTCTTTGTGTCGATCGAGCGCATCGTCCTGCCCGCCGTAGCCATGCAATGCCCGGCATGGCGTAAGCCAGTGCCGTGGACTAGTGGCGCATCAGGTTGCCGCCAACGCGATCGCCAAGAGCGCCTTCTTCCTCGGACTGAGCCTCCGCTTTTGTTCGGAGGCCGGTGGCTCCGTTGCATGGGATGCTGCCAGCTCCCGTCGGCACTGCTGGCAGTGAAGCACCGTTGCCTAATCGTTAGGCTTCGAACTGTGCCCCATGTCACCATCGTGTAATATTGCCAGAGTCACATTACCGACCGTTCTGTAAGTAATGTTCCCGTTCGGACAATCGGAGTTTCTCATGTCAACGTCAGAAGAACTGGCAGACAACCTTCCTCCCGCTACACGGCACGAGGAGCGGAAGGTTCTAGCCGGAACGCTGGTCGGCACCACCATCGAGTGGTACGACTTCTTTATCTATGCCCAGGCGGCTGGCATGGTGCTCGCCGGCCTGTACTTCGCGCCGCTGTCGCAGGAGAGTGCGGGCCTGGCCCAGATTGTGGCCTGGGCTTCGCTGGGCATCAGCTTCCTCTTCCGGCCGCTGGGCGCCATCGTTGCCGGCCATTTGGGCGATCGGCTGGGCCGCAAGCTGATGCTGGTCTTTACCCTGCTGCTGATGGGTCTGGCTACCACCCTCATCGGTGTCCTGCCGACCTACGCGGAGATCGGTATCTGGGCTCCGATTCTCCTGGTCTTCCTCCGGATCCTGCAGGGCTTCTCTGCGGGTGGCGAATGGGGCGGTGCCGCTCTGATGTCCGTGGAGCATGCTCCACGCAACAAGCGTGGCTTCTTCGGCGCCTTCCCTCAGATCGGTGTTCCCTGCGGCATGATCCTTGCTACCGGTGTCATGTGGCTCTTGACCACGTTCATGACCGAGGAAGCCTTCCTGACTTGGGGCTGGCGTATTCCGTTCCTGTTCTCCGTGGTGCTGATTGTTGTCGGCTATCTGATCCGGCGGACCGTCGACGAGAGCCCTGTCTTCAAGGAGATGCAGGAGCGCAAGAAGGAATCTGCTGCCCCTCTAGGCCAGTTGTTCAAGCACAACTGGAAAGAAGTCATTCTGACGGCATTGATCTTCATTGCCAACAACGCTGCCGGCTACCTGCTGATCGCTTTCTTCGCTTCCTACGCAACCAAAGAAATCGCAGATGGCGGTCTGGGCATGGACCGCTCCGCCGTGCTGCTGGCGAGCACCTTGGCTGCGTTCGGCTGGCTGGCCTTCACCATGTATGGCGGCATCCTTTCCGACAAGATCGGACGGATCCGCACCTTCCAGATCGGCTACGTTTGGGTTCTGCTGTGGGCGGTTCCGATGTTCCTGCTGATCGACACCGCCAGCATCATCTGGTTCACTGTCGCCGCCTTTGTGCTGACCATCGGGCTTGGCCTCTCCTACGGCCCCCAGTCGGCACTGTATGCGGAGATGTTCCCTGCCAACGTTCGCTACTCCGGTGTCTCGATCGGTTACGCCATCGGCGCGATTTTGGGTGGCGCTTTCGCTCCGATGATCGCTGAGCTGTTGCTGGGTTGGACCGGCACCACCATTTCCATCGGAATCTACATCGCCGTGCTGTGTGTGATTTCCCTGGTCGCGGTGTCCGTGGTCAAGGAAACGCGGGGTACCAATCTGCGCGTGGAAGAAGCGCACCGGGAGTACCTGCAGAAGCATCCTGAGGCTCGCTAGAACTCGAAGTCCTCGGGTCATGAAGGCGGGCGGGCTGTTGCGGATCTCCACGCAGCGGCCGGCCCGCCTTTATAGTCTGGCACCGCGGGTGTTACATCCCTGACGGTACGGGTGCAGACCTGAGTCAACCTGCTAGATAGGTGGAGTGCCAACGGGCCGCGCAGGAATCTGGTAATCCGTGCACAGGCCGTAGTGGTCACTTGGCTGCCTTGCGGCGTCAGGTTCCGCTATCCGCCTGCACTGGGCTACGGCCAGGGACGGGCCATGGATGCCGCACCGGTTCATGATGTAATCGATCCGCCGGCCGGAGTCCAACGGCATATCCCCGTTGCGGACCAGAATGTTGTGCGGGCTGAAGGTGTGGCCGGGTTCGTCTTGATGCTTAACGGTCCAGGAGTCCTGGTAAGCGACGCTGATTCCTTCCAGAGACTGCAGACCGGTCCAGAACCTGATGCTGGCGGAGTCCGGTGCGGCGTCGAAGTCTCCGGCGATTATGACATGGCGGTTTGCGCTGTCCAGCAGTCTTTCCACCGCGCCTGCTGTCGCCACTGCCTGTAGCTCACGTTCACGTTCGTAGCCGAGCTGCCAAACGGGCTTGTGATGGACCATGAGAAACGTGCCCCAAGGTGCCGGTGCGTGGATTTCGGCAATCACGGTCGAGTACCAACTGTCAGCAGAGGTTCGTGACGAAACGTCCAGGTCCAGCTCCTGGAGCACGACGATGGGCCAGCGGGAAGCAATCACAGCACCTGTGCCGTCAGGAGCCGTCCTGGTATGCCGCACGATGTGGTACCCGGGGCCGATGAGTTCGGCGGCTGCGTCATGGGTTCCGGCGGCATCGATTTCCTGCAGGGCGTATACGTCGGCTTCAAGTCGTGATAAGCATTCCTTGAGCAGCGGACGCCGGACCGGCCAATGAGCGTGGGAGGGGGAAAGCACGTTCATCGTGGCGATGCGCAGCACGGTCGTCTGGCGCCGTGGCTGCCCGGGTCGCTGGTGAGCCGGCATGGAGACTCCTTGCTCGGGTGCTGGATCTGGCAGTGTCTTTGTCTTGCCAGCATTCCTGCCAGAGGTCAAGCCGACGCGATGGGTAGTTCTCCCCATCGCGGCTTTCTGTGCCAGTGCATAGGCTAGGGGAGGAAGCCGGGCTTGGGAAGAAGCCCGCTTCGTCTGATCCCGGGTCTTTGAACGAGAGGCCTGAGACGGAAAAACCGGCGCTGCACAGCCCCCCAACCTCTGCAGCCCCGGTTCTTCTGTTTAACGCCGTGAATATCTTGCGCTATGGCTGGGAGTTGCCGGCCTAGTCATTCCCGCTCCCGCCGCTGCCAATGCCGCTGTAGACCTGGGGCCTGGCACTTTTCAGGTACAGTCCCCAGAGCACTCCGAGTACGCCGGGCACCAACGCGACCGCGGGCAAGATCCATGAAAGCGGTGACGTTCCCTCGGTGCCGATGAGTACATCGAAGTTGACGACGATCATAATGAATACGGCGCCCAGGAGCGCTGCAGCGAGTGCCGGGGCCACGATACGCGTCCAGACAGAGTGTCCGTCACCGTGCCTGCGGAAGTATCCGATGACGGCCAGTGAAATCAGGACAAGCAGCAGGACAAGACCGAATGCGCCGGTGTTCGTCAGCCATGTAAAGAAGGTCAGGACAGGATAGAGCGGACCGAGCTCGGACCCGATGCCGGCGATGGCGAAAATGAACAGCATCACCAGGGCAAGCGCGGATTGGACGAGCGAGCCGGCAACGGGAGCATGGCTTTGCGGACTGACGTAACCCAGCCGCTTCGGGAGGACTCCTTCCCGTCCCAGCGAGAAGACATACCGAGCTACGGCGTTGTGAAAGGCAATGAGCGCGGCTAGAAGACTCGTAATGAACAGGACCTGCGTGATGTCCGCTGCGACAGTACCCGCATGCGCGCTCAGAAAGACGAAGAGCAGGTCGGGGCCAAATTCCTGGGATTGAGCGACTACCTGGCTAGGCCCTGTCGCGATCGTTGTTGCCCAGGCCGAAAACGCGTAGAAGAGTGAGATGACGGCAATGGCGATGAACGTAGCCCGCCCGATCGAACGTTTGGGATCCTTGGCCTCCTCGCTGTAGATGGCGGCCGACTCGAAGCCCATGAATCCGGCAATGCTGAACGCCAAAGCTGCCCCCACTCCTGCAGTGAACAGGTTCGATGGGGCCAGGCCCGCTGCCGAGACACCCTCCGGCTGCACGGCCAAGGCGACAACGTCGAACACAATGACAGCAAGGAATTCCAGGCCCACCAGAACGGCGATCACTTTGACCGACAAATCCACCTTGTTGATGCCGAGCCAGCCGACTATCAAAAATCCGACGGCGGCGGTCAGCCACCATGGAACTTCGGCGCCGATCTTGCTGCCGATGAACGAAGCGGACGCGAAGCCGAACAGGCCGTAAATGCCGATCTGCATGGCGTTGTAGGCGACCAGCGCCACCCACGCGGCGCCGACCCCGGCCGCCCGCCCCAACCCCTGGGCGATGTATGCGTAGAAGGCACCGGCATTGCGGATGTGGGCGCTCATTGCCGAGTAGCCCACCGCAAACACTGCCAAGCAGATCCCCAGGACCAGAAAGGACGCAGGAATTCCTACCACACCGGTAACGGCGAAGTTGCTGGGTGTGCCGCCGGCGATAACAGTCAACGGCGCCGACGCGGCAATGATCATGAAAACAAGGGCAGGGACGCCCAGAGTCCGGCGGCTTAAGCCTTGGGTCTCTGTGCTGGGTGGAGTTGGCAGTGCTCGTTGCTGTGTCATTAAAACCTCCAACGGGAGAATAAAAGATGTTCCGATTGTGGCATCGATCACTCGGCAAGGGGTTGTCGTCGCGGGCAACGGTCTTGTCTAAGCGTGCACAGCTTGCGGTGAGGTGCTGATTGCCGTGATGGGCGGGCTCTGGCTGATGTTGGGGGTCGGAATGGTCGGACGCCCGTTATTCAGCCCAGCCGATAGGCGCTGGGCGTTTGTCCGTAGGCACTGCGGAAGATGCGGCTGAAGTGCGCTGCATCGACAAAACCCCACCGGTTGGCAATGGTTCCGACGGGCCGGTCGGCAAGAATAGGATCGCGCAGATCCCGCCGGCAGTGTTCGAGTCTCCGTGCCCTGATCCAGGTGGCGACAGTGGCATCGGCCTGGTGGAAGATGTTGTGCAACTGGCGGGTGGAAATGTAATGGGCAGCCGCAATGTTCGCCGGAGCGAGGTCCGGATCGCCGAGGTTGGCTTCGATGTACTTCCTGATCCGGACCAGCAGTTCGCTATGTCGTCCTTCCTCGGTGCTTCGTCTGGTGCTGAGTTCGTTGTCGAACATGGTGGCGATCAGGTCGACGGCGTTGTGCGCCAGGCGATGGCCGCTCGGTCCGGTGAGTACTTCCAGGTTTTCCGCCAGTTGCATCATGAATGGGCTGATCATGCGACCCAGACCTTGGTCTCCAGCCATCCGCACGGCAGTCAGCTGACCCACGTCGTCGGGGGAGAGGTCCAGGATTTCGTGGGGAAACATGACCACCAGCGTCCGGAAGTCCTCCTCAAACGCCAAGGTGTAAGGCCGGTGGGTGTCGTAGACGGCAATGTCACCAGGACGCAGCGCAGCTTCTCGATTGTCCTGGATGAGGATGCCGTGGCCGGAGAGCTGCAGGTTCAACTTGAAGAACAGCCGGTCGGACCGCTCGATTAGCGCCGGAGTGCGCAGTACCTGATGGCCTTTTGCAGTCACTTCTACGATGGAGAGTTCGTCCAGCACCCGCGAACGCAGCACGCCACTGAAATCCTGGAGTTTATCCGAGCGGACTTCCAGGGGCACGAAGGATTCGGACACCAGGTGGTGCCACTGGCTGAAGTTATCGGCGACGGCAGTCTGCACGTCACCGGACTGCTTTCCCCGCATGCTGCGCACTGTAGTTCCTAGCACAACGTCCCCTTTGCTCCTCCCCGCCCTTTGCTACGGGGTGTGTGGTTAAGCACACTCCGTCTAATCTAGCGGCTTTTATCTGCCGCCGCCATGTTTTTTTCGACAGCGGGCGAAAAACATGACGGTCAGGGATGGGCCGCCAGCAGCTCCAGATAGCCATCCAGCTGGGCCGCCAGCTGGCTAGGGGAGTAGTGGTCCGGATCCAGCACCGCAGTAATCTGGGCGCCCAACACCATATTCATGACATGCCCGGCGATTGCCTCATCGCTGACTGAGGTTGAAACCTCGCCTTCGGAGCGCGCCTGCTGCAACTGCTCGACCAGGCTCGTCCGCCACTGTTCCATTGATAAATCGTGCAGCTCCGCCTTGGATTGATCGGTCAAGGCTTTTTGCCAAAACGGAATCACGATGCGGGCCTCGTTGAGCCGGTCTTCGTCCAGCGGAAGAATTTCCTGACAGTACGCGCGAAGCGCGGCCAGGCCGGTCTTGCCTGTAGTGGCAGCGGCCATGCGCCGGTTGGTCTGATTGAAGACGTGCTCAAACGCAAACGCGAGCAAATCGTCTTTCGTGGGGAAGTAGGGCTTGAGTGCACCATTGGCAAAGCCAGCTTCGGCTGCGATCTCACGCATGGTGGCAGCATCCATGCCAAGGCGGGCGATGATTCGCCAGGTGGCGCTCACCAGTTCCAACCGGCGTTGGTCGTGGTCGACGATCTTCGGCACTTCTTGCTCCCTCGGAAATTTTTGGGTCTCACCCCTTGTGATGCATCTTACTGGCCGTTATTCTCTACAGACATAGAAAAACAAAATCGTAGCCGCGGCCGTCATAAAGGCGTCGGTGCGGCCAGCAAATTCTTACTTGAAAGGGTAGCCATGACCACCACAGCGGGAGTCACCAACACTGCCTACGCTTTGGCTACGGCCGATGAAATCATCCGGGTCCGCGAAATCCTTGCCGACCACGGGTTTGTAGGCGACGCGACGAGATTCGCCTACCTCGGGTTGACTGATCCTCCACGCGGGTCCCAGGGCGCGGAGGACCGGCGCTTCCGCGCCTTTCTGCATGATGTTTCGGGTGCCGCGCCCCGGGACGTCACTGTCTCGGTTACTGAGAACAGGGTGCTGTCCGTGGCTGAACTGGATACGTCGCTCACCGGTGAACTGCCCGTGCTGGAGGAAGAATTCGAAGTTGTTGAGCAGATTCTTGCCCAGGACGGACGCTGGCTAAAAGCGCTCGCGGAGCGGGGGCTCGCCGTCGACAAGGTGCGCGTGGCCCCGCTATCCGCGGGGGTGTTCGAGTATCCGGAGGAGAAGGGCCGCCGGATCCTGCGTGGCCTGGCCTTCTACCAGGAGTTTCCGGAGGACAGCGCCTGGGCCCACCCGATCGATGGGCTGGTGGCCTACGTTGACGTAGTCAATAAGAGCGTGGACCAGGTGCTGGACTTCGGCGCCGTGCCGGTCCCCGCCGAGCACGGCAACTACACGGACCCGGAACTGACCGGGGAACTGCGCACCACCCAGAAGCCAATCGAGATCACCCAGCCGGAGGGGCCGAGCTTCACCGTGACCGGCGGCAACCACATCGAATGGGAGAAGTGGAGCTTTGATGTCGGTTTCGACGCCCGCGAAGGCGTGGTGCTGCACAACATCGGGTTCCAGGACGGCGATCGCCATCGCTCCATCATCAAGCGCGCTTCCATCGCCGAGATGGTCGTTCCCTACGGTGATCCGTCACCTGTGCGCTCCTGGCAGAACTATTTCGATACGGGCGAATACCAGGTGGGTCAGTACGCCAACTCGCTGGAACTGGGCTGCGACTGTCTGGGCGACATCACGTACCTCTCGCCGGTCATTGCCGACGGCTTCGGCAACCCCCGCGAGATCCGCAACGGCATCTGCATGCATGAAGAGGACTCAGGCATTCTCGCCAAGCACTCCGACCTGTGGACGGGTATCAACTACACCCGCCGCAACCGCCGCATGGTGGTCTCCTTCTTCACCACCATCGGCAATTACGACTACGGCTTCTACTGGTACCTGTACTTGGATGGAACCATCGAGTTCGAGGCCAAGGCCACCGGCATCGTGTTCACCAGCGCCTACCCAGGTAAGGGGTACGAGTACGCGTCCGAGATGGCGCCAGGACTCGGTGCGCCATTCCACCAGCATCTCTTCAGCGCACGGCTGGACATGGCTCTGGACGGTTTTACCAATCGGGTGGAGGAAGAAGAAGCGGTAAGGGTGCACACCGGCGAAGGCAACGAACGCGGCAATGCCTTCACCCGGCGTCGTACGCTGCTGGCCAGGGAGTCGGAGGCAGCCAGGGAAGCCAACATGGCGGCAGGTCGTACCTGGCACATTTCCAACCCGGAATCGCTGAACCGGCTCGGCGAGCCGGTGGCCTACAAGCTGTACCCGGAGGGACAGCCGACCCTGCTAGCTGATCCAGGTTCGTCGGTAGCCAGGCGCGCGGCTTTCGCTACGAAGGACCTTTGGGTCACGCGCCACGACGAGGCCGAGCGGTACCCCACCGGAGACTTCGTCAACCAGCATGCGGGCGGGGCGGGCCTGCCGGCCTATCTTGCCCAGGACCGGAATATCGACGGCGAGGACATCGTGGTCTGGCATACTTTCGGCTTGACGCACTACCCCCGGGTTGAGGACTGGCCGATCATGCCGGTCGACACGGCGGGCTTCAAGCTCCGCCCCGACGGTTTCTTCGACCGCAGCCCCGTCCTGGACGTGCCGCCGAGCAAGCCCGCCGGCGGGCACTGCCACCGGTAGCGGGCCATGGTGTTGCCTCTGATCAGGCCGAAGGCTGTGGCTGAAACCGGATGGCACGCCCGTCTTTGCTCCCTCGCCGCCTTCGTCGCGATTGCGGCCCACTTTTGGATGGCATGGGCCCACCGGGACAGTTGGTGGCAGGCCGGGGTGATGCTGGCGATGGCCGTTGCCTGCCTGCCCTGCGCCCTCGTCCTGTGGCGTGCGGCCGGCGTAAGGCCGGCGAAGATGATGATGCTCGCAGCCCTGACAATGGCGGCGTTCCACGCCGTGCTCCTGCTGGCGCCGAACGGCGGGGTAAGCCACGGACATCATGCCGGAGCAGCGGCCTTGGCTCCCGCCGCTACGGCAGCCGGCGCCGGAACTGGCGGAATGCTGGTGCTGATCAGCTGGGAAATCGTAACCGGGATGCTGGCGGCAACCTGGCTCCGGCGCCGAAGGGAAACGCTCAACTATAGCCGGGCCGAAGCTCCAATGGTAGACCGGTGCGGCGCCTCGCCGACATAACAGCGGAAGTTTTGACCCGGACAGGTGCGGGCGTATGAATGGAGGGTGACCCCACCGCTGAATCCGTCGCAGGATCCGGACTATGTTCCGGATCCTGCCCGTTGGCGCATTCTCGGGGTCCTGCTGGTCACCGTCTTCATGGCGCTGGTGGGCGTCAGCATTGTCAATGTCGTGTTGCCCTCGATCCAGACCGGGCTGGGGGCCAGCCAATCCGATATCCAGTGGGTACTCTCCGGGTATGCGCTGACCTTCGGCATTGTGCTCGTAGCCGCCGGACGCGCCGGCGATATCTTCGGTCGGGGGCCGATTTTCATAGCCGGGTTGGTGATCTTTACCCTCTCATCCATCGCGGCCGGCTTGGCCCCCGATGCGTCCACCCTGAACATCGCCCGGTTCATCCAGGGCTTAGGCTCAGGCCTGCTCAACCCACAGGCAATCGGAATGATCCAGCAGTACTTCCGGGACGGCGAGCGGGCCCGGTCTTTCGGTCTGATGGGCACGGTGATCGGTGTCTCCGTTGCCATCGGGCCCTTGCTGGGAGGTTCGCTGGTCCAGATTTTCGGCGTGGAGCACGGTTGGCGCTGGACGTTCCTGGTCAACGTTCCCGTGGGCATCCTGGCCTTGGTTCTGGCCTTCCGCTGGTTCCCGAAGCCCATGCTGAACGGTTCACCTCCGGCACGCGCCGCACCCGTGGAGGTCGCCGACCCCGAGTCCATCCCTCTGGGCCGGTCATGGTTGCCGTTTACCAAAACACGGCCGGCCGGCTATCAACCGCGGGACCTGGACCCTATCGGCGCCTTCCTGCTGGGCATTGCCGTCCTTATGGTGCTGCTGCCCTTCGTCGAGTCGCGCGGCTCGGCCTGGACCTGGACGATGCTGCCCGCCGGCCTGGCGGTGCTGGCTCTGTGGGCGTGGTGGGAGCACCGTTACAAGCTCCGTGGCCGCAGTCCGATGGTGGATCTGCACTTGTTCCGCGGCGCAGGCTTCACCAATGGCACCATCATTTCCGGGCTCTACATGCTCGGCATGACCAGCGTCTGGGTTCTCGTTGCGCTCTATGTCCAAAACGGGCTGGGCCGTACGGCGTTGGAGGCCGGCCTCATCAGTTTGCCCGCAGCCGTGATGGCGGCCTTCGGATCCCACTGGTCCGGCGGGAAAGTGATGGAGTACGGGCGGCGGGTAGTGATCTGGGGCATCCTGTGCGCCCTCTTCGGACTGGGTTCGAGCGTGCTGGTCATCCACTGGCAGACGGCGTTCGGCCTGAACTTTTGGTGGCTGCTGTTTACGCTGTCCTTCGTGGGCACTGCGCAGGGGCTAGTGATCAGCCCGAACCAGACGTTGACACTTGCCGACGTTCCCCTGGATTATGCGGGCAGCGCCGGGGGAGTGCAGCAGACCGGGCAACGGATCGGAACCTCCGTGGGGATCGCGATGATGACGGCCATCGCGTTTGCTACCCTGGCCCAAACGGATTGGCAAACGGCCATTACCGTGGGATTCGGTGCGATCGCCTGCGTGGTCCTGGTAGCGCTGGCCGTAGCGGTCAAGGACCACCGGCGCCGGCTGGTCGAAGTAGCCGGCACCGCGTAGATGCGGGTATCGCCCAGAAGAGCCACCTCGTGGTGTCTTGAACGCCAGCCGGTACGCAAGGCAGTTTAGGCGGTTAGATGTACGACGGCGGGGTGCGGCATTGTGCCGCGCCCCACCGTCGATCTTTGCGAGAGCTTTGTTAGAGCTGGGCGCCGACCTTGAAGCCGCGCTCTTCGCCCGGTTCGCGGGTGTAGGAGAAGCCGTCGGCTCCGATGGTCACGGCCATTTCGGAGGCGTCGGTGCGCTTGATGACTTCCTGGGGGTTGCCGTCCAGGTCCAGGACCAGGGAGGCCTCGGTGTACCAGGACGGGACTACCGGGTTGCCCCACCAGTCGCGGCGCTGGTTGTCGTGGACGTCCCAGGTGACGGTGGGGTTGTCCGGGTCGCCGGTGTAGTAGTCCTGGGTGTAGATCTCGATGCGGTGGCCGTCCGGATCCAGGATGTACAGGTAGAACGCGTTGGAGACGCCGTGGCGGCCGGGGCCGCGTTCGATCCGGTCGGAGATGCGCAGGGCGCCCATCTTGTCGCAGATCTGGATGATGTTGTGCTTTTCGTGCGTGGCGAAGGCAACGTGGTGCATGCGCGGGCCGTCGCCGCCGGTGAGGGCGGTGTCGTGGACGGTCTGCTTGCGGTGCATCCAGGCCGCGTAGGTCACGCCGTCGGAGTCCTTGATGTCTTCGGAGACGCGGAAGCCCAGGTCCTCCAGGTACTTGCGGCCGCGCGGGACGTCCGGGGTGACCTGGTTGAAGTGGTCCAGGCGGACCAGTTCGCCGGCGCTGTAGAGGTCGTAGCGCTGGGTGAGGCGCTCGACGTGCTCGACGTCGTAGAAGAACTCGTATGGGAAGCCCAGCGGGTCCTCCACGCGGACGGAGTCGCCGATGCCCTTGGAGAAGCCGTCCTTGCGGCGCTCGGTGCGGCACCCGAGTTCCTTGTAGTACGCCTCGGCGGCGTCCACTTCGGCCGGGGACTTCACCCGGTAGGCAAACGAGGCCACGGCGGCGACCGGGCCCTTGCGCAGCACCAGGTTGTGGTGGATGAACTCCTCGAAGGAGCGCAGGTAGATGGTGTTCTCGTCCTCTTCGGTCACGTGCAGGCCGAGGACATCCACGTAGAACTCGCGGGACTTGGCCAGGTCCGTGACGACCAAATCCATGTACGCGCAGCGGACAATGTCCGGAGCAGGGACGCTGGGCTTGGGAATTTCGTTGCTCATGGTGTTCATTCCTTCGTCGCTGAAGCGGTTTAGTAGTCGATTTCGGACGCCGCCTGGGCGCCGAACTTCGGGGTGTGGACGCTGCCGAGCGTGATGTGCACGGCCTGCTGGTCGGTGTAGAAATCGATGGAGCGGTAGCCGCCCTCGTGGCCGAGACCGGATGACTTCACCCCGCCGAACGGCGTGCGCAGGTCGCGGACGTTGTGGCTGTTCAGCCAGACCATGCCGGCTTCAACGTTCTGGGAGAAGTTGTGCGCACGGGTCAGGTTCTGCGTCCAGATGTAGGCGGCCAGCCCGTACTTGACGCCGTTGGCCAGTTCCAGGGCTTCCTCGTCGCTGTCGAACGGCGTGATGGCAACAACCGGGCCGAAGATCTCTTCCTGGAAGATCCGGGCATCCGGCTTGACGTCGGCGAAGACGGTGGGGGAGACGTAGTTGCCTTCCTCCAGGCCTTCGGGACGGCCGCCGCCGGCGATGAGGCGGCCTTCGGACTTGCCGATCTCCACGTAGCTCATGACCTTTTTGTAGTGCTCGGGGTGGACCAAGGCACCTACCTGGGTCTTCGGGTCATGCGGGTCGCCCACCACAATGTTCTTTGCCCGGGCGGCATACTTCTCGAGGAACTCGTCGTAGACCGGGCGCTCCACGAGAATGCGCGAACCGGCGGTGCAACGTTCGCCGTTGAGCGAGAAGACGCCGAACAGCGCCGAATCGATGGCGGCATCGATGTCCGCGTCGGCGAAGACGACGCAGGGGCTCTTGCCGCCTAGTTCCATGGACAAGCCCTTAAGATTCTCGGCCGCGTTGCGGAAGATAGTCTGTCCGGTAGTGGTCTCGCCGGTGAACGAGATCAGCGGGACCTCCGGGTGCTTGACCAAGGCGTCGCCTGCTTCTTCGCCCAGGCCGTTGACCAGGTTGAAGACGCCGGCCGGCACGCCGGCCGCGGAGAAGATATCGGCCCAGAGCGAAGCGGACAAGGGAGTGAACTCGGCCGGCTTGAGCACCACGGTGTTGCCCGTGGCCAGTGCCGGGGCAAGCTTCCACGACTCAAGCATGAACGGGGTGTTCCACGGCGTGATCAAGCCCGCGACGCCGATCGGCTTGCGGTTGACATAGTTGATCTGCGAGCCGGGGACCTTCATGGCATCGTCGAACTGGGCGACAATCAGGTCTGCGAAGAAGCGGAAGTTTTCGGCAGCACGCAAAGCCTGGCCCTTGGCCTGGGTGATCGGCAGGCCGGTGTCGAAGGTTTCCATTTCGGCCAGGCGTGCTTCCTGGGCCTCGACGGCGTCGGCGATCTTGTTCAGGACCCGGGCGCGTTCGCGCGGCTTCATCTTCGGCCAGGGGCCGTTGACGAAAGCCTCGCGCGCGGCGGCGACAGCGGCGTTGATGTCTTCCTTCTGGCCGGCTGCCGCGGTGGCGTAGGTCTTGTTTGTCACCGGGTCCAGCACGTCGAACGTCTGGCCGCCGACGGAGTCGACGAACTTGCCGTTGATGAAGTGCTGGATGTGGGTGGGCAGGTCCTCGGGAACGTAGTGTTCAGCCACGATGTACCTTTCTTTCCTGGGTTGTTCTTGCGTTTGCTCGGCTAGATGGCTGACGCTGGCTGGTTGTGCTGAGCCATGTAGGCGTTCAGCGTGCCCGTCCGGTGTGCCCGGGCGGCCATCTCGATCTCGTGGACGTCGGCCCGGGATTCGATCAGGGCGATGAGCTGGTCGTGTTCTTCAACTGACTTGCGTGCCCGTCCCGGTACCAGATCGAAGCTGGAGGCACGCATGGCGTTCAGCCGGTTCCAGCCGCGGTGGACCAGGTCCAGGATGTGCGGGTTGGGGCAATGGCCGTAGAGGATGGCATGGAGTTCGTTGTTGATCCGCGTGAAGCGTTGCGGTTCAAAATCTTCCAGGCACCGGCGCAGTTCGGCATTGAGCCGGCGGGCGTTGTCGATGTCCGCCGCAGTGATCAGCGGTGCTGCCAGGGCGGTCGCGGCTCCTTCGATGACGCTCAGGGTCTGCATGGTGTGCAGGTAGAGCGTGGCATCGACGCCGGCGACCGTGGCCCCGACATTGCGTTCGAACTTGACCAGTCCCTCGGCCTCCAGCCGGCGGATGGCCTCGCGCACCGGCACCACGCTGAAGCCGAGTTCTTCGGCGATGCTGCTCAGCACCAGGCGGTAGCCGGCCACGAGGGCGCCGCCGGTGATCCGGTCTTTGAGCACCTCATAGGCCTGTTCCGACTTCGATCGGGTGTCGGTGCGCGCGGGGATGGCGGTGGTGGACATTGTCTTGCCGTTACTGCCCGCCGCCGGCGGCGACCCATTCGTGGTACTTGGCCACCCAGTCCTCATTCATCGGGAACAGTCCATCAACCTTGTGACCCTCCTGAACCATCTGGAAGACAAAGGCATCACGGCGCTCCTGCTCGACGGCCTCGTCGGCGACTTCCTCGGCAAGCGACGGCGGCAGGACCAGGATGCCGTCGGCGTCAGCCACGATGATGTCGCCCGGCTGCACGGTGGTTCCGCCGCAGGCCACGGTAATGTCCGTGTCCCACGGAACGTGCTTGCGTCCGAGCACGGCCGGGTGCGCCGAGGCGTAGAAGGCCGGGATGTCCAGGCCGGCGACGGCGGTGAGGTCGCGTACTCCGCCGTCGGTAATCACACCGGCGGCGCCGCGCTTGTGGGCGCGCAGGGCCAGGATGTCGCCGAGCGTGCCGGCGCCCTTTTCACCGCGGGCCTCCATAACCAGGACATCGCCCTCGTTCAGATCATCGATAATGCGCTTCTGGGCGTTGAAACCGCCGCCGTGGCTCTTGAACAGATCCTCGCGGTTGGGCACGTACCGCAGCGTGCGGGCAGTACCGATGACCTTGCGGTCCGTTTTGGTCGGCTGCAGACCATCGATGCTGACATTGTTCAGCCCGCGCTTGCGCAGCGCGGCGGAGATGGTGGCGGTGGCGACGGACGCCAGTTTGGCCTTCAGATCCTCGGTCAAAACCGGCTTCTTGGCTGCCAGTCCGGCGGCTTCGGCCGAACCGAAGGCATCCTCGCGGTCCTTGTCGGTGACCTTGGGGGTGTTGCCGAATTCCGCGAACGGTACCTCGCCCTGGGTAACGGTGGTTACGAGACGGCCGCTGCTCAGCGATGTGGAGGGTGAATCGACCTCAACCTCGACGACGTCGCCCGGGACGATGACCGAGGAACCGGCCGGGGTGCCGGTGAGAATCATGTCGCCCGGTTCCAGCGTCATCAGCTGGGACAGGTCGGCCACGATCTGGGCAAACGGGAAGATCAGTGCTTCGGTGGTGTCATCCTGGACCAGTTCGCCGTTAACCCAGGTGCGGACGCGCAGCGCCGCCGGATCTACCTTGTCGGCCGGAATGAGGGCCGGGCCCACCGGGGTGAAGCCATCGCCGGACTTGGACCGGATATTGGAGCCCTTGTCCGCATACTTGATGTCGTAGACACCGAGGTCGTTGCTGGCGGTAACGGCGCCGACGTAGCTCCAGGCATCCTCGACGCTGACGCGGCGGGCGGGCTTGCCGATGACCAGCGCCACTTCGCCTTCGAACGCGAGCAGCTCGGTGCCAGCAGGGCGTTCCACCGTGCCGCCGCTGAGGCTCAACGAGGACGAAGCCTTCATGAAGTAGGACGGGTTGGCCGGAACGCGTCCGCGCTGGGCTGCCCGGGAAGAGTAAGAGAGGTGCACTGCGAGCACCTTGCCGGTGCTTTTCAGCGTGGCAGAATCGACGGGCTGCAGCGTGACCGCTTCGGTTTCCTGAGCGACATGTGCTTCAGACAAGACATCCTCCTGCTTATGTATGAAATCGTATACGATCCATCATGGCCTGTGCCGATTGTCACGTCAACCCCTGGCCGAAGTTTTCCCGCGCTTGTTCACTGAATGTGGAATCGTCGGCGGCTAGGGAGTTACGACGGCGGTCATCCCCGCCTTGATTCCGCTGGCAACACGGCCGGCCGACAGCGGTATGACCGTAGCCGGTCCACCCGGACCCGCCGCGCTGTACCACTGGTCCGCCGCGCCCGTGGTGCCGCCGAGGAACTTGACCGTGTAGTCGCCGGGCGGCAGGCCCGTCAGCTCAAAGTCGCCTTCCAGTAGAATCGGCGTTTCCCGCACCAGCGACTGGTCCGCGTCGTACGCCTGCACAGTCATTCCCTTGAAGGGGACGCCCGGCGGCCCTGCGACTACGGCCCCAACGATCGCGGCCGGTCCGACACCCGGGTCCAGGCCGAGCGGAGGGACACCGATCGGGATGTTCCGGCACATGTTGGTCTCCGCCTCGTCCAGCTGGATCATGAGCGCGTCGTATTCAGCAGGATCAACACTCAGGTTCCAGCGTGCCTTGATCCTCACCCACTCCTGGGCGTATTTGCAGTGCACGCCGAAGTAGGGCGGCCACCAGTGCGTAGGATCGGAGGAACCACGCTCCTCGTTGCTGCCGGTTGACAGGATGGTCAGGGTCAGGCTGTTGGTCAGATCGTTGGCGAAGTCGCGGCGCTGCTCAGGCGTCCAAGCCCAGGCGCCGGAGTGCCAGGCCTCTTCCAGCGGAACAAGGTGCGCTACATCCACCTCAGCCGGATCTTCGAAGACATGCATGTCCCAGACAGCGGGCCATTGCGCCTTAACTACAGTGCAGGGGGAGGACATCGTTGGGTCACTGGCGCTGGCAATCAGGACGTGTTCCTCAGTAGTACAGCCGTGCGGTCCGACTACCGGGTAGTCGAAGGCGGCTTCCCGGAATTCCGGACCTTCAGGTGCCCGTTTGACCAAGGTGTTGAGCAGGGCACGTCCCGTAGTAATCCCGCGGGGAGGGTAGCCGTCCGACGGGGCGTCGCTGACCTGGAGTGCCGTCGGGGCTACCGGGAGCCCTTCTGTGAAGCCGGCCGCCCCGCTGGCACAGAGCGCAAGGGAAATGGCAGTAGCCAACATTGTGCAGTGCATTAAAGCTCGACTCATTGCCGTGCCCAACTGTTGCCCGTCGTGGGTTCTACCCGGATTCTACGCCGTCTGACCCGGCGGGCGTAGCCTCTCGGGATGACTCGCTGAAAACCTCCGCGTAGCCGAGCCGGCTAACCGACGCTGGGAGCCCGGTTCGGCGGAGCCGGAATGATGACGTTGCCCGTGGTGACATTGCCCGTGTCGACGCCGCTCTGGGCGGTCGGTGACGGGGCTAGCTCAGGAGCAAGGTGGGACGGCAGCGACGTTTCCGTCCAGGACCGCAAGGTCAAGGCGACATCGTGCGCGGTGGGGCGGTCCTGCGGATTCCTGGCAGTCATGTCACGCAGCAGTTGGCCCCAGGCCGCTCCGAGATCCTCAGGGATTTCGGGATCGCGCAGCAATCGGGCGACCGCGGCTTCGACGATCGGCCCGGGAAAGGCTTTCTCGCCGGTGAGGCATTCGAGCAAGACCAGGCCGAGCGAGTAGATGTCGGAAGCGGGCGTCACCGGATGGCTCAGTGCCTGTTCCGGGCTCAGGTAATTTGCGGTTCCGATCGTGGCGCCGTGAACCGTGGAGACGGAAGCGTCAACTACGCGTGCGATGCCGAAGTCGGAGAGTTTTGGATGCAGGCGCGTATCCTGGCTGCCGGTATCGGCGATCAGGATGTTCGCCGGCTTGACGTCCCGGTGGACTACGCCGTTCTCGTGGATGTAGTTCAACGCATCCGCCAGATCAGCACCAATGTTCGCCGTCGTCGTTGGATCCAGCCGTCCGACTGCTGCCAGCGTCTTGCGCAGATCCCGACCGTCGATCAGCTCCATCACCAGATAGCTTGTGGTGGCTCCGTCGTCCGACTGGTAGAGGCCGGCGTCGAAAAGCGTGACGAGCACAGGATGGCTCAGCGTGGCCAGCAGCAGCGTCTCAGTGTGCTGGCGCCGGTATTCGTCGTCGTCCGGGGTGGTGGGGGCGAACATTTTGACGGCAACTTCACGTCCAAGTGATTCATCCGTCGCGCGGTATACCGAGGCCGCACCACCGGTACCGATAAGGTCACCGGTCCTGTAGCGTCCCCCGAGGAATAAGTCCACTAAGCCTCCAGGGCCGGGTATGAAAGGTTTTTATCTAGTAAGTAGTCTACCTTCCCGGGGGGAGCAGTAGGCACCATAACGCGAAACGGAAGGCACACCACAATGGCTGTGCCTTCCGTTTTAGCCTTACCGGAACGGGCCGGTTCAGCCGGCGAGGAACTCGATGGCAGCATTCTTGAACGCGCGGCTGGTGACTGCGTTGGCATGGGTCCGGGCCGGCAGCCATAGCAGCTCCGCGTTGCCGCTGAGCTTGGCCAGCTCCGGTGCCGTAGTGGCCAGTTCGTCTTTCTCGCCTGCCACCAGCAGCACCGGCATCCGGGGCACCGCCTCGGCCGGGACAAAGGGCTCTATCTTGATGGCCTCGATCATGGTCAGCAGCGCGAAGACGTTGTTGCTGGGCACCAGTGTGGCCATCCGGAGCAGTTCGGCCGTGGTCGGGTCGGCGATTTCCGTCCCGTCGGCCAGGTACTGCTGGGCCGCGCGCAGGTCGAAGTCCGCCAGCGGATCCCCGACGCCTGGTCCGCCCAGGACCATCCGGCGCACCATTTCCGGCTGCGTGGCGCCGAACTCCCAAGCCAGACGTGCGCCCAACGAGTAGCCGATGAGATCCACGCCGGTGGAATCGTCGTCGTCCTTCAATGGCCGGACATGGGCGTTGTAGATCAGCTGCAGCAGATCCGCGCGGATCCGGCTGGGGGAGTAGGCATCCATTTCCTCCGGGGAAGGGCTGCCGCCGTGGCCGGGCAGGTCCACCGTGACCACCCGCCGTCCGGCCTGTGTCAAGGCGGTGATCCAGCCCGCGTCCTCCCAGTTGAGCTTGGCGGAGGACGCGAAACCGTGCAGCAGAATCACCGGCCGATGCGGACCGGTGGTGCCCTCGGCGGCCTCGTGGATCCGCACGTTCAGGTGCGGATCCACCCCCTCGACTGTCTGTTCCCGGTGCCTGCCCACCGGATTAGTCCTCGTCCAGGTTGGCGCTGAGGCGGACGCGGCGCTTGGGCGCCTCCTCCTTCGGCACGGTGCCGACGATGCCTGCCGTGTCGTCTGGAACCTCGAAGACGATCAGCGGGTCGCCCACCTTGATGGTCTCGCCGGGTTCACCGTAGGTCCTGACCACCTTGCCGGCCTGCGGCGAGGGCAGCTCCACCGCCGATTTGGTGGTCTCCACTTCCACCAGCGGGTGGTTGCGTTCGATCATTTCGCCCTCGGTGACCAGCCATTCAAGCACGGTGGCCTCGATCAGGCCCTCGCCCAGGTCCGGGAGGGGGAAGGAAATTTCAGCCACGGCGATACTCCAATACTCGCTGGATCCCGTACAGGATGCGGTCAATGTTGGGGATGTACTCGTCCTCGAGGTCTCCTGAGGGATACGGTACGTCGAAACCGGTCACCCGCTCAACGGGTGCCTTCAAGGTTCCGAAGCAACGCTCGGTAATGATCGAGGCGACTTCGGCGCCCAGACCGGAGGTCCGGGGCGCTTCATGAACGACGACGGCGCGGCGCGTCTTGGCCACGGAAGCCGCCAGGCCTTCGGCGTCGATGGGCTTGAGCCAGCGCAGGTCCAGGACCTCGATCTCGATGCCGTCCTCGGCCGCCAGCTCGGCAACCTGCAGGCAGCGGGCCACCATAGCGCCCCAGGCCACCAGGGTCAGGTGCTTGCCCTCGCGGACCACGCGGGAACCGGTCGGGCTGTAGCCTGCTGCGTCGGCGCCGGTGTTGACCGGGCCCTTCTGCCAGTACCGGGACTTCGGCTCCATGAAGATGACCGGATCCTGGCGCGTGGCCGCGTACTTGAGCAGGTGGTACGCCTCGTTCGGTCCCGACGGGGAAACAACCTTCAGCCCGGGAACGTGGGCGAACATTGCTTCCAGCGATTCGCCGTGGTGTTCGGGTGCCCGGATGCCGCCGAAGCTTGGCACGCGCAGGGTAATGGGCATCGGCAGTTTGCCGCGGCTGCGGTAGTTCATCCGGCCGACCTGGCAGATGATCTGGTTCACCGCAGGGTAGGCAAAACCATCGAACTGTACTTCCGGGATGGGGTGGTAGCCGGCCATGGCCAGCCCCACGGACATGCCCAGGATGCCGGACTCGGCCAGCGGGGTGTCGAAAACCCGCGCCTCGCCGAACTTCTTCTGCAGGCCGTCGGTGATGCGGAAGACGCCGCCGAGCTGGCCGACGTCCTCGCCCAGGATGAGGGCGCGCGGATTCTCCGTCATGACTTCGGCCAGGGCCCGGTTCAGGGCCTGCTGCATGGACATGGTTTCGGTGGCTCTGGCGTCAGCGGGCTCCGGGAAGTTCTGCACGGATTCCTGCTGGACATCGGCGGCGGCGGTGTTGTCCTGGGCGGCTTCGAGGTCGCTCAGGGTGGTGTGCTCAGACATGTTCCGATTCCTCCCGCCAGGCGCTGGCCTGTGCCTTCAGTGCTTGTGTGGGTTCCTGGTAGACAAAGTCGAACATCTCCGTGCCGGGCCGCGGGCCGAGCGCGTTGATGCCTGCGCGGATCTGCTCTTCCTCGGCCTTGGCCGCAGCCAGAGCTTCGTCGAAGAAGGCTTCGTCGGCGATCCCGTCGGCCAGCAGCCGGGCGCGCATCCGCGCCAAGGGGTCTTCGCCGCCGTCGGTACGTTCTTCTTCGAGGGTGCGGTAGCGGCCCGGATCATCGCTGGTGGAGTGCGGCCCGCGGCGGTAGGTCATGGCCTCGACTACCGCCGGTCCCTTGCCTGCACGGGCGTGCGCCAGCGCTGCGGCAGTCGCCTGGGTGACGGCAACGACGTCGTTCCCGTCCACCTGGATGGAGGGCATGCCGTATCCCGCGGCCCGGCCGGCCACCGAGCCGCCGGCTACCTGACGCTCGGTCGGGACCGAGATGGCCCAGCCGTTGTTCTGGATGAAGAAGACGACCGGTGCCTTCATGACGGCGGCAAAGTTCATGGCCTCGTGGACGTCGCCCTGCGAGCTGGCGCCGTCGCCAAAGTAGGTGATCGCCACGCCGAGTTCTCCCGCCGGGGTCCTGTCAAGGGTCTGGCCGTGCGCCCAGCCGACTGCGTGCAGCACGGAGCCGCCCACTACAGCCTGGATTGGGGCGAAGCGGGAGGCCTTGGGATCGTACAGGCCGCCGTGCCAGGTGGCCTTATGAGTGGACATGTATTCCACCATGTCCACCCCGACGGTGCGGGCGACGCCCATTTCGCGGTAGGTGGGGAAGACAAAGTCGCGGCTCATGTCCAGTGCGTAGCCGCTGCCGACCTGCGCCGCTTCCTGGCCCAGCTGCGGAGCGTAACCGGGGATCAGGCCCTGGCGCTGCCAGCGGATCGCCGATTCGTCCAGGTGGCGGACCGCCACCATCAGCCGGTACAGCTCCCTGAGCTCCTCACCGGCCAGCGCGGCCCGGCCTGTCCCATCCAGAGCAAGAACATCAGCCATGCTGTTTCCTCCATATCGTCTGCGTGGCCGCGGTGCCCTGCCCGCGGCCGAGAACCGCAGGCGGCCCGGCGGCCGTCCTGTAAGTGACCATAGTCACGGACAAGCTGGGTGTGCAATATGGGAGAAAAACACCGTGCAGCGTGCACAGTTAATGCGGGTGTGCAGGGCCATGACCTGGCAATTTGCTAGGCGATAGCCGGGTGGTGGTTAGCGGACTGCCGACCGTCGGCGGGCGAAGAGCTTGTTCAGAACGGCGATGCCGGCGATGAGCACTGCGGTAGAAACCAGTTGCGCGCTGGTGCCGGGGGAAAAGAACCCGACGGCCAGGATTGCGGCCAGCAGGCCCAGGCCCAGGCAGGTGATGGCAGGGAAGCCCCGCATTCTCATTGGCAGGTCCTGGCCCTCGCGGTCGGCGCGGCGGCGGAGGATCAGCTGCGATGTCAGGACCATGCCCCAGACAACCAGGCAGGTCGACCCGACAAAGCTCAGCAGCACGGGCAGGACCTTCTCCGGGAACAGGAGTTCCATGACCGTCGCCACGAAGCCGAAGGCCACCGAGGACAGGACCGCCGCGATGGGCACGCGATGCAGGCCTATCCGCTGGAGCAGGGCCGGGGCCTCACCGCGCTGGGAGAGGGAGAAGATCATCCGGGAGGCGCCGTACAGGTTGGCGTTCAGGGCCGAGAGCAGGGCAAAGGCGGCGATGATCGTGATGGCCACGTCCGCGCCCGGAATGGCGGCGACGGAGAGCACCGCGGCGAAGGGGGAGGCGAGGGCTTCCGAATCCCACGGGACCACGGTGGCGATGACCAGAACCGAGCCGAAGTAGAAGACCAGGATCCGCCACACCACCGTCTTGATGGCCCGGGAGACACTGTGCTGCGGATCCTTCGTTTCCGCCGCGGCCACCGCGACGATTTCGGTACCGCCAAAGGCAAAAATCACTACCAGCAGGCCTGCAGCAATGCCGCCCAGACCGGCGGGAGCAAAACCGTCGCCGCCGAACAGGTTGGACAGTCCGGGCGAGGGGGCATGGGGTAGCCAGCCGAAGATCAGTGCTGCGCCGAGGGCCAGGAACGCCACGATGGCGGCGACCTTGATGATGGCAAACCAGAACTCGAATTCACCGTAATTCTTGACGCCCATGAGGTTGATGGCGGTGAAAACGACCATAAATACCAAGGCCAGCAGCCATGACGGCAGCACGGGCCAGACCGAGGCGAGCAGTGCCGCGGCGCCCACGGCCTCGGCCGCAATGACGGTCACCAGCTGGAGCCACCACAGCCAGCCGATGGTTGCCCCGGCCGTGCGGCCCATGGCTTTTTCGGCATAGGTGGAGAATGCGCCGCTGCTGGGGTGTGCCGCGGCCATTTCGCCCAGCGCCCACATCACGATGATGACCAGCGTTCCGGCGAGCAGGTAGGAGACCAGTACCGCCGGTCCCGCGGCCTGGATGCCTGCGCCGGAGCCGAGGAAGAGGCCGGCGCCGATTGCACTGCCGAGCCCCATCATGGTCAGCTGGCGCGAGGTCATGGACTGGCCAAGACCCTGGCGGGGTGTCCCTGCTTCATCAGTGCTGGACTGCATCTGTCCGCCGTCGGAGGGGTGGGGGCTCGTGCGCGTCATGCGGATTCCTGTCATCGGCTGTGGCCTTATAACTGTGGATCCAAGGACCAGCGGTGGAAGCATTTGGTCAATGCGCCGCCTCGGCTGACAATTTGTATACTCCTGCAGCCGTAGGTGCCTCAGATTGGAAGGGTTAGCAGCGCCGTGAATATTGACTCACTGGATTCCCGGATCGTCACGCTCTTCACGGAGGACCCCCGGATGTCCGTGCTGGAGGCATCGCGGGTGCTAAAAGTGGCCCGTGCCACAATACAGGCGCGGCTGGATAAAATGCAACGCCACGGGGTCATCGCCGGCTGGGGCCCGCGGCTTTCGCCGGCCGAGCTGGGCTACGTGGTGAAGGCGTATTGTTCGCTGGTTATCCGGCAGGAATCCGGGCATGACGCGGTTGCCGAAGCCTTGTCCAGGATTCCCGAGGTGCTGGAACTGCACACCGTATCGGGGGAGAGCGACCTGCTCGCCTGCGTGGTGGCGAGGTCCAATGCCGATCTGCAACGCGTGCTCGACGAGATGACCGCCACCAATACCGTGCTGCGGTCGTCATCGGTCATTGTCCTGAACAGCCATTTCGAGGGCCGCACTTTGCCGCTGGTGCAAGCGGCAGGCGCTGCCGCGGAGCCGCCAGCTTCCGCATAGCCCGCGGCCGGCCCGGGCCTCCGGCGAGCTTCACAAAACTGCCGTCACCAAAAAGTGATTGTGTCACATCGACTTTAACAGGCTAGAATGTGTTCTGGTCATAATGACTATTACTGATGAGGGCAAGGAGGTGTGGAAGTGGCGGTCTACTCGGCGAACGTTTCGGAGCGCAGGCAGCAGCCGCCCGAGCTTGCCATTTCCACCGTCATCTTCGCGCTGCGCCCGGATGCGGATTCGGCGCGCCCCACCATCTGGCTCCCGCTGGTCCGCCGCACGCGGCAGCCCTACCGTGATCTCTGGGCCCTGCCTGGCGGACCGCTCAGTCAGGAGGAGTCGTTGCAGGACGCTGCCCGGCGGAATCTGCAGGACACCACATCGCTGCAGCCGAGCTATCTGGAACAGCTGTACGCCTTCGGCGGCCTGGATCGGTCGCCGGTCCAACGTGTCGTCTCCATCGTCTATTGGGCGCTGGTGAAGCCGGACGTCGCGGCGCTGGCGCGCGAAACCGAAAACGTGAGGTGGTTCCGCGCCGACCATCTTGGCCAGCTCGCCTTCGACCACAACCAAATTGTGGACTATGCGCTGTGGCGGCTGCGGAACAAGGTGGAGTACAGCTCCATTGCCTACGCCTTCCTGGGCGAAAAGTTCACCCTTGCCCAGGTCCGCGAGGTCTACGAGGCCGTTCTGGGCAAGGAACTGGACCCGGCCAACTTTCGCCGCCAGCTGCGTGCCGCCACGGACATCGAGGCCACCGACGAATACCTGCAGGGCGGCCGGCACCGGCCGCCCCGGCTCTACCGCTATACCGGGAGCACCAGCCCCGGCAACGGACCCCTCGGCTAACCAGCCGGAACTTTTGCCAACCGCCAGAAATCGGAGAAGACCATGGCATCAACCAACACCATCGAGCTCATCACCCGCGAGGAAGCCCAGACGCGCCCGGCGGCCGCCGGCAGCTGCAGTCCGGACCTGGTCAAGGCGCCGTGGAATTTCGACGGCGGCGCCACGCCTGCGTACGGCCCGGGTGCCTCCATGGCCGATATCGCCCCGGCCGCAACCCCGCGGCAGGGCCAGATCCCCGAGGAATACAGGCTGGCCGGCGACGACGAGCTGCACGCCAAGATCATGGCCGTCAAAGAAAAGCTGGGCGAAAAGCTGGTGGTGCTGGGCCACTTCTACCAGCGGGACGAAGTCGTCAGGTATGCGGATTTCGTGGGCGATTCGTTCCAGCTGGCCCGGGCCGCCAAGGAAAAGCCGGAGGCGGAAATCATCGTCTTCTGCGGCGTGCACTTCATGGCCGAAACCGCGGACCTGCTCTCCGGTGCGGACCAGTCCGTTATCCTGCCGAACCTGGCCGCCGGCTGCTCCATGGCGGACATGGCGGACATCGACTCCGTACAGGCCTGCTGGGACCAGCTCACGGACGTGCTCGGCTCGGAGCCGGATGAAGACGGCAGGCTGCCCGTCATCCCGGTCACCTACATGAACTCCTCCGCCGCGCTGAAGGGCTTCTGCGGCGAAAACGGCGGCATCGTCTGCACCTCATCGAACGCCGCGACCGTACTGGAATGGGCCTTCGAGCGGGGCCAGCGCGTGCTGTTCTTCCCGGACCAGCACCTGGGCCGCAACACCGCCAAGGCCATGGGCGTGCCGCTGGAGCAGATGCCGATGTGGAACCCGCGCAAACCGCTGGGCGGCAACGACGAGCAGGCCCTGCAGGATTCGCGCGTCATTCTCTGGCACGGCTTCTGCTCGGTCCACAAGCGCTTCACGGTGGACCAGATCGAGAAGGCACGCTCGGACTACCCCGGCGTGCGGGTGATTGTGCACCCCGAGTGCCCGATGCCGGTCGTTGATGCAGCGGACGAGGCCGGATCGACCGACTACATCCGCAAGGCCATCGACGCCGCTACCGAGCCCACCGTTTTCGCCATCGGCACCGAGATCAACATGGTGAACCGGCTGGCCGCGGAGTACCCGCAGCACACCATCTTCTGCCTGGATCCGGTGGTCTGCCCGTGCTCCACCATGTACCGGATCCACCCCGGCTACCTGGCCTGGGTCCTGGAGGCCTACGCCGAGCGCGGCGAAGTCCTGAACCAGATCACCGTTGAGGACAATGTGGCGGTACCGGCGCGCGTGGCCCTCGAGCGGATGCTGGCAGCCAAGCCGTGAACACGCGGCGTCGCACAGGCAGCCGGCGGATCGTCGTCGTCGGTTCCGGCATAGCGGGCCTCTATGCGGCGGCGCTCGCCGCCGAGGAATCCGACGGGCACCAGGTGACGCTGGTGACCAAGGGGGCACTTGCGCAGAGCAACACCTGGTTCGCGCAGGGCGGGATCACCGCCGTGACCGGACAGGGCGAGGCCGCGGGCGATTCCATCGACGCACACGTGGCGGACACGCTCCGCGCAGGTGCGGAAATGAACGACGACGCCGCGGTGCGGCTTCTGTGCGAAGCGGCCGGCGCCGAGATCGACACCCTGCTCCGGTGGGGAGTCCCCTTCGACCGGAAGGGGACACGGCTGGCGCTGGGACTCGAGGGCGCCCATTCGGCGGCGCGGATCCTGCATGCCGGCGGGGACCGCACCGGTGCCGCCATTGCCGAGGTGCTGATCCGCCGGGTAGTATCCCTGGCCGGCGCCGGACGGCTGGAGCTCCGCGAGCACAGCTTCGTGACCCGCCTGCTGGAAACCGCCAGCCGGGTCACCGGCGTCGAACTCTTCGGCGCACCCGACGGCGAGGTGCGCACGCAGCTGCCGGCCGACGTCGTTGTTCTCGCTACCGGCGGGGCCGGGCAGCTCTACGAAGCAACCACCAATCCGGACACCGCCACCGGTGACGGTGTGGCGCTCGCCTGGGCGGCCGGGGCGGTCCTGACGGACCTGGAATTCATCCAGTTCCATCCCACGTTGCTGGATCCGGCCGCGGCCAACGGAACGGCCTTCATGATCTCCGAGGCGGTCCGCGGGGAGGGCGCCCTGCTGGTGGATTCCACCGGGCACCGCTTTATGCCGGATTACCACCCGGATGCCGAGCTGGCACCCCGGGACGTTGTCTCGCGCGCGATCTGCCGGCAGCGGCTGCTGCTGGAGTCCCGCGGCGAAGCGCCCCAGGTCTACCTGGACGCCACCGGTATCAGCCGGGCCAAGGGGACGGACTTCCTGGCCCGGCGTTTCCCCACCATCCACACCACCGTGTCCGCGCTGGGCCTGGACTGGAACGCGCAGCCGCTGCCGGTAGTGCCCGCCTCGCATTACTGGATGGGCGGGATCCGTACGGACCTCGCCGGACGGACCTCGGTGCCGGGCCTGTTCGCCGTGGGGGAGGCCGCCTGCACCGGAGTGCACGGCGCCAACCGGCTGGCATCGAACTCGCTGCTGGAAGGGCTCGTCTTCGCCCGCCGGGCTGTCCGGGCGCTCGCCGTCGGGGAGCGGACCCCGGTGGTCGAGGCGCTCCCGCTGGAGCTTCCGGAAGGCACCGTGCCCTGCACCCGTGCCGACCTGCAGCGCCTGATGTCCTCGGCAGCGGGCGTGGCACGGGACGGCGCAAGCCTGGAGCTCGCCGCCAAGCAGCTTGGCGAGTGGGCCGTGGAGCCAACGGACCAGGCGGGGGCCGAAGACGCGAACCTGCTCACCACCGCCCGCCTGGTGGTTGCCGCGGCCCGTGCACGCGAGAACTCCATCGGAGCCCATTACCGCACCGATTTTGAAAACCGTCCGGCGGGCAGCGGCCGCCTCAGTTTTGTTAATCCTCGTGCCGGTGTCCCCGGCCACAGCGCCAGCCAGGAGCAGCCATGAACCATATTCTTCCGCCCGACCAGCCGACGCTCGAGCGCATTGTCGCCGCCGCGCTCGCCGAAGACGCCCCGTGGGGCGACATCACCTCGAACGCCCTCATCCCGGCAGAGGCCACCGCGACCGCCGAACTGGCCGCGCGCGAGCCGGGCGTGTTCGCCGGCGTTCCGGTGCTGGAAACCGTCCTGCGGCAGGTCGACGCGTCCGTTTCCGTAGGGTTCAAGGTCCAGGACGGGGCCACGTTCGACGCCGGCCAGGTGCTGGCGGTGATCAGCGGCAACGCCCGCTCCATCCTGCTGGCCGAACGCGTGGGACTGAACATGCTGCAGCGCCTGAGCGGTATCGCCACCCAGACGGCTGCCTTCGTCGCAGCGGTGGCCGGAACGGCGGCCCGGGTGGTCGATACCCGAAAGACGACCCCCGGGCTGCGCGCGCTGGAGCGCTACGCCGTGAGGTGCGGCGGCGGGCACAACCACCGCTATTCGCTCTCCGATGCCATGATGGCCAAAGACAACCATCTCGCCGTGATTACCGACGGCGGCCGCAAGGATCTGACAGAGGCGCTGCGGGAAGCGAAGTCGCGGCTGCCGCACACGGTCCATTTTGAGGTCGAAGTGGACCGGGCCGAGCAGATCGAACCCGTGCTGGCAGCCGGGGTGGATACGATCATGCTGGACAACTTCTCGCTGGAGGGGCTCCGCGCCGGCGTGACCCAGGTGGCGGGACGTGCCCTGGTGGAAGCCAGCGGCAATGTCCGGCTGGAAACGGTGGGGGACATTGCCCGCACCGGCGTGGACGTGATCTCGTCCGGTGCCCTCACCCACAGCGTCAGGTCCCTGGATCTGGGGCTGGACATCCGTATCTCCCACTGACGAAAGCAGTACCTGATCCCATGATTTACCTGGATGCCGCCGCCACTGCTCCCGTGCGCCAGGAGGTGCTGGAAGCGATGTGGCCGGCCTTGACGCAGGACTTCGGCAACCCCTCCAGCCACCACACGGTCGGTGAAGCAGCCGGGCGGGCCCTGGAATATGCACGCAGGACCGCGGCGCAGGTGCTCGGCTGCCGGCCCGGGGAGATCGTCTTCACCTCCGGGGGCACCGAAGCAAACAACCTCGCCATCAAGGGGCTGGCGCTGGCCTCGCCGCGCGGCAAGCGCATCGTGGCCAGTGCCGTGGAGCATCCCTCTGTTCTGGAGGCCGTGGAGTACCTGGAACGGCTGCACGGCTTTACGCTCGTCCGCGTCCCGGTGGACCCGGACGGCGTCGTCGATCTGGAAGTCCTGGCCGCCGAGCTCACGCCGGAGACCACCTTGTGCACGGTGATGTACGCCAACAATGAGGTGGGCACAATCCAGCCGGTCGAAGAGATTGCCAGGCTGTGCCGGGAGGCGAAGGTTCCGTTCCATACGGATGCGGTGCAGGCCGCCGGCTGGCTGGATCTCGACGTTAGCCGCCTTGGCGTCGACGCGCTGAGTATTTCGGGGCACAAACTCGGTGCGCCCAAGGGCTGCGGCCTGCTGTATGTCTCGGGCCGGCGGCCGCTGGAGCCGCTGGTCCATGGCGGCGGCCAGGAAAACGGGCGCCGGTCCGGCACGGAAAACGTCGCCGGTGCTGTAGCCGTGGCCACTGCCTTATCCCTGGCGGAGAAGGAGCGCGCCGAGACGGTGCCGCGGGTCACCGGGTACCGCGACTACCTGATCGAGCAGGTGCTGAAGGCGCTGCCGGAGGCCCAGCTGACCGGGCACCGGACGGGGCGGCTACCGGCCAGCGCCTCCTTCTGTTTCCCGGGCACCTCGGGAGAAGCAGTTCTCCTCGAGCTCGAGCGGCGGGGCGTAGTGTGTTCCAGCGGCTCGGCCTGCGCGGCCGGTTCGGATGAACCGTCCGCGGTGCTGCTGGCCATTGGAATCGATCCCGCGGTGGCCCAGACCGCGGTGCGGCTGACCTTCACTGCAGCGGTCAAGGAGGCCGAGATCGCTTTGGCCGTACGGGCGGTGGTCAGCGCAGTGAAAGACGTCCGGAAGCTGGCGCCCTAGCCGGCCTGCCGGAGTTCGCAGACACGCCACCTGGTACGGCGGTTTGGCGGTGCGGGATCGGTACCGTGGAAGGAAATCCCCTTGCCGCGACCGAAGGAGCGTGATCCCTTGCCTGCAGCACGATCCACCCGGCGCCTGCGGTCAGTTGCCGCCCTGGCCGTCGCCGGCGTAGCACTCTCCGGCTGCGGCCTGCTGGACCTTGCCCCGGACGCCGGAGCCGCCGGAGGAGCTGCAGTTCCACCGGTGCAGGCCGCGCCGCCGTCGTCAATGACCATGCCGCGCCCTTCTGCCGAACCTTCCGGAACGGCCAGGGAAGGCTGGAAAACCTACACTGACCCCGCCGGCGCCCTCAGCTTCGACCTGCCCGCAGACTGGACCGTGCAGCAGCAGCCCGAACCGACGCAGCCATCCGACGGTGGGATTCATCTGGACATCCGCGACGGCGAGGGCAGGGCAGCGGCCCAGCTGCATACCCGGCTTATCCTGGAGGACGTGCACTGCACCCCGGGTAACGTGACCGACTACGTGGTGCTGGCCAGCGAGCCCCTCGATGTCGCCTCGGCGGAGGGAACCGGCAACATTGAACCGCGGTTCGTGTTCCGGATGCTGCGCGGCTATAAGTTCTTTGCCTCGATGGGCATCACGAATAAGGTTGGCAGCGTGGACAATAAGGCCTGTGCGATTCAAAACGTGGTGGCGGGGCCGGATAGTGTGGGCCTTTACTCATTTTCGGATACCCCAGTGCACGGGCTTCCGTCGGCCGACGAGCCGGCCGGGGAGCTGAAGAACTACAACAGTGTGCAGGAAGCACTGGAGTATTTGGAAACGGACCGCTTTGCGCAGCTGCGGGAGATGATCACCTCCCTGCGGATCGCAGAGCAGGCCGCCGCAATATCCAGCCAAAGGGAGCGTTCATGAAACGAGCCGCCTCGGCCCGTCTCGTCGCCAGGACCACCGCCAACACATCCATGGTGTTTGCCATTGCCGCCGCCCGGAACCCCGGCTACACCGCCTTCGAGGAGACCTTCACCGTGACGGTCGACGGCGCCGAGGTACAGCTGGAGGAACTGGCCGATAACCACTCCGGGCGGCTGCACGCCCTGCACGTGGATGAACCGTCCACGGTTGAAGTGGACTACTCGGTTGCGGTGGAAGGGCTGGCGGAGCCGGAACGCATCGACCGGACCGAACTGATCCGGTACGTGCGCCCCAGCCGCTACTGCGAGTCGGACAAGCTGCTGCCGACGTCGTACGCCGAATTCGGGTCGCTGCACGGGAAGGAGCTGCTCAACGCCGTGCGCACCTGGGTAGGGCGGGAGCTGCGCTACGTCAGCGGCTCCTCCCGGCCCACGGACGGAGCAGTGGAAACCCTGTTGGAACGCCGCGGGGTCTGCCGCGACTTCGCCCATCTGGTGGTATCGCTGCTGCGGGCCAAGGATGTGCCGGCGCGGCTCGCCGCGGTGTACGCCCCGGGGCTGGATCCGATGGACTTCCACGCCGTTGCCGAAGCCTATATCGAGGGCGCCTGGCACGTGGTGGACGCCACCGGCATGGCCCCGCGGCAGACGCTGCTGCGCATTGCCACCGGGCGGGATGCCTCGGACACGGCCTTCCTCTCCACCGTGGGCGGGAGCCTGTCCCTGAAGGAGCTGAAAGTGACCGCCGTGGTGGATGACTTCGTGCCGGAAACGGACCCCGCGGCGGCCGTGCAGCTGCGCTGAGAGCCGGCCGCCACCGGGATCAGCGGTCTTTGAGACCGGTGCGGAGCTTGTCCGTGAGGAACTGGAGCTGCTTGAACTCCTCCTCGCTGAGGGCCGGCGCGAGCATCTCGTGCAGATGGCGCACATGCACGCGGCCGATCTCCTGCTGCAGCGCGCGGCCTTCCTCGGTCAGGGCAATCTCGATGCCACGCTGGTCCCGCTCAGCCGTTCGGCGCTGCACCAGGCCTTTGGCTTCCAGCCGCTCGACCATCCGGCTCAGGCTCGGCTGGCTGATCAGCAGGGCCTCGTTGAGCTCATTGAGCCTGGTCCACCCGGTGGGGCAGTGGCTGAGGTTGAACAGCACATCGTATTCGCGCATGGCCAGCTTCTTGAACTCCGGCAGCTGCTGCATCCGGCGCATCACCGCCACCTGGGTGCGGAAAAGCGACTCCCAGGATTCCGACGTCGTCCTGATCTGCGGCTGCGATTCCTCGTCAGCCATTGGACACCGTCTCCTGTGCCAAGGCCCCATCCCGTGCTGCCTTGCGGCTGGCGTGCGTGGGCGCGTCCGGAACATGGGCCGGCTTGCGGGCAGCGAACTCGCGCTTGAGCACGGGCAGTACCTCTTCACCGAAAAGGTCCAACTGTTCGAGCACGGTCTTCAGCGGCAGGCCGGCGTGGTCGATCAGGAACAGCTGGCGCTGGTAGTCGCCGAAGGCGTCGGCGAAACTGAGGGTCTTCTCGATGACCTCCTGCGGGCTGCCCACGGTCAGCGGGGTCTGCGCCGTGAAGTCCTCCATCGACGGGCCGTGGCCGTAGACCGGGGCATTGTCGAAGTAGGGGCGGAACTCGTTCACCGCGTCCTGCGAGTTCTTGCGCATGAAGAACTGTCCGCCGAGGCCTACGATCGCCTGATCTGGGGTGCCGTGGCCGTAGTGCTCGTAGCGCTCACGGTAAAGGCCGATGAGCTGCATGTAGTGCTCCTTGGGCCAGAAAATGTTGTTGGCAAAGAACCCGTCACCGTAGTATGCGGCCAGCTCGGCAATCTGCGGGGTGCGGATGGAGCCGTGCCAGACGAAGGGCGCGACGCCGTCCAGCGGGCGAGGCGTGGCGGTGAAGTTCTGCAGCGGGGTGCGGTGCTTGCCCTGCCAGTTCACCACGTCCTCGTCCCAGAGCTTGCGCAGCAGCGCGTAGTTCTCGACCGTCAGCTCCAGCGAATCCTGGATGTTGCGCCCGAACCACGGGTAGACCGGAGCGGTGTTGCCGCGGCCCAGCACCAGGTCCACGCGGCCGTCCGACAGCTGCTGGAGCATGGCAAAGTCTTCGGCGATCTTGACCGGATCGTTCGTGGTGATCAGCGTGGTCGTTGTGGAAAGGGTGATCCGCTCCGTCTGGGCTGCGATGTAGCTAAGCAGGGTGGTGGGGGAGCTGGAAAAGAATGGCTCGTTGTGGTGCTCGCCGATGGCGAAGACATCCATGCCGATCTCTTCAACCTTCTTCGCGATCGCGACGGCCGCCTTGATCCGGTCGTGCTCGGTCGGGGTCCGTCCGGTGGTGGGATCCTGGGTGATATCAGAAACGCTGAATACGCCGATTTCCATGCTGTGCCTCTTTCTCTGCTGCAAAGTCTTGAACCAGTTTACATGCTTTTGCATCTACTGACACAACCTCCGGCGGGCAGGAATCATTCCGCGGCGTCCGCGTGGGGCCCACCACACGCAGGCAGGACCGAGGCGCTAGCTCCCAACTGCGGCCGGCTCACGGATCTGGAGCTGTTCGGCTTTGGCCAGGGCGCGTCGTTCGCGGCGGCCTTCCACCAGCCGGTACAGCACGGGCACGAGAACCAGCGTCAGCGCGGTCGAAGAAATCAGACCGCCAACAACGACGACGGCGAGCGGCTGCGAGATGAAGCCGCCTTCACCCGTGAGTCCCAGCGCCATCGGCGTCAGCGCGAAGACTGTCGCCAACGCAGTCATCAGGATGGGCCGGAGCCGCTGGCGTGCACCATGCCGGATGGCATCCGCAACGTTCATGCCGGGGTGGCCGCCGCGGGGCCGCCGGTACTGGTTGATCAGGTCTATCAGGACAATCGCGTTGGTGACGACGATGCCCACCAGCATTAGCATGCCGATCAGGGAGGGCAGCCCCAGCGGAATCCCGGTGATGACCAGCAGGGCGATGGCGCCGGTGGCGGCGAAGGGGATGGACACCAGCAGAATCAGCGGCTGGATGAGGCTCTTGAACGTGGCCACCATGATGACGTACACGATCGCCACCGCGGCGAGCAGCGCCAGGCCGAGCTGCTCGAAGGACTCGGCCTGCTGGGTCGCCGCGCCGCCCAGGGATGCCGTGACGCCAGCCGGCAGTTCGACGGAGTCCAGCACCGTCTGGACCTCGCTGCTCAGTGCGCCGAGATTGTCCCCGGCAGGAGTAATAGAGACGACGGCGGTCCGCTCACCGCCGGAGCTGGTGATCGACGTCGGGATCTCGGTTTCCTCCACCGTCGCCACGTCGGTCAGCGGCACCGGGCCGGAAGCGGTGGGCACTTCGACTTCACGCAGTTCATCCACGCTGGCGAAGTTTGTTCCTTCGCCGATGAACACCGGATAGTCCGTGGTGTCGATCCGGACCGTGCCGCCGGGGAGCGGGCTGATGGTGGAGGCCAGCAGGCCGGCAATTTCTTCCTCGTTGAGCCCGGCCGCCACGGCCTTGGCCCGGTCGATGGAAACCTGGACCACCGGTTCGGCGGCAGCAAGATTGCTCGAAACCTCGGCCGATCCCGGCAGCTCCTGCAGCTCCGCCACCAGCGTGTCGGAAGCCGACTGCAGTTCCCCGGAGTTGCTGGCGGAGATGTCGATGTCCACCGAACTGGAGGTGCCGAAGCCGCCGCCCTGCGTGCTGAGCGTGATGGTCCCGGCATCCGGCAGCTTCTCGACGTCGTTGCGTACCCGTTCGCGCAAGGCCACTTGGTCGGCGCCCTCTTCGGTAATGACCGTGAACTGGGCGACGGAGGCACCGGCGGAAAGGAACGTGCCCAGCCCCGAGGTGGAATTGCCCATGGTGACCTGGACGTCGTCGATACCTTCGGTGCCGGCCAGCAGCTCCTCCACCTGGGACGCTGCCTCGTCGGTGACTTCCAGGCTGGTGCCCGCGGGCAGTTCCTGCCGCAGGCTGAAGCTGTTCTGACCGGTATCGCCGAGCAGGTTGGTCTGCATCAGCGGCACCATCGCCACCGTGCCCAGCAAGACCAGGGCCGCCGCACCCAGCGTGATGACGGGGTGCCGCTGCGTGGAGGAGAGCACCGGCAGGTACCCGCGCTGGAGCCGCGAGGCGCGTTCCCTAGCATCCGCGGCAGCACGCACCTCGGCCGGATCCTGCCGCTGCGAGGGGGACTTGACGAACCAGTAGGCCAGCACCGGGACGATGGTCAGCGACACCGCCAGGGACGCCAGCAGGGCCAGGGCTGTGGTGATGGCGAAGGGCCGGAACAGCTCGCCGGCCAGGTCGGCGACAAACGCGATCGGCAGGAACACCGCGACGGTAGTGAGGGTGGAGGCGGTCACGGCACCGGCCACCTCCCGCACGGCCGTCACGATGGCGGTGCGCTTATCCTCGCCGTAGCCCAGATGCCGCTTGATGTTTTCGACGACGACGATCGAGTCGTCGACGACGCGGCCGATGGCGATGGTCAGTGCGCCCAGTGTCAGGATGTTCAGCGAATAGCCCAGTGCGCTGAGGCCGATGAACGTGACCAGCAGGGACAGCGGAATGGAGATGGCCGTGATCAGGGTGGAGCGGGCCGAGAGCAGGAAGACCAGGATGACCAACACGGCGAAGCCGAGTCCCAGCAGCCCCTCGGTGGTCAGGTCCTTGATGGACTCCTCGATGAACGGCGCCTGGTCGAAGATGGTGGTGAAAGCGGCCCCGCTGCCCAGCTGCGCCTCAAGCTCGGGAAGCAGGTCGTTGATGGCATGGGAAATGGCCACCGTGTCCCCGTCCGGCGTCTTCGTCACGGCCAGGGCAAGGGTTTCTTCGCCGTTCGTGCGGGTAATCGAGGTCCGCTCGTCGTCGACAATCCGGACCGTCGCCACCTCGCCAATGGTCACCGGATCCCCGGTTGCAGCCTCGGCACCGGGCTCCTGGGCGCCGAAGCCTTCAGGGCCGGCGTCTGCCGGAGCCGGATCTGCCGGAGCCGGATCTGCCGGAGCCGGATTCACCGGTGTGGGCGGGGCGGGCTGGGATTCGCCGGGGAACTGGCCGGGAACCCGACCCGGGTTTTCGGAAGACGACGACGGCGGTGCGGGTTCCGCCGTCGTTGTTTGACCGGGCGCCAGCGGCAGGTTCTCGATGGTTTCCAGGCTGTCCAGCGGGCTGCCGATCTGGACGGAAAGGGTCTTCTCGTCTTGCTGTACCGTACCGGCGGGCACGAGGCCACCGCTGTTCTGCAGGCTGTCGACGATCGATGACACGCTGATGTTGCGTTCGGCCAAGGCGTCATCGTCAGGAAGAATGGCGATGTGCTGGCCGGCGCCGCCGGTGACTTCGGCGCTGCGGACGCCCTCCAGTTTCTGCAGCCGGGGGACCGTGAGCCGCTGCAGTTCGGTATTGAGTTCGCTCAGCGGCAGGTCGGAGGAGACCGCCATAAAGACGATCGGGAAGTCGTTGATGCTGCCGGCCACGGATTGCGGGGAAACGTCCTCAGGCAGCAGCTGCTGTGCGTTGGAGATGGCCCGGTCCACTTGGCTGCGCGCCCGGTCCAGGTTGGTGCCGTAGACGAACGTTAGGTTCACGGTGGAGAGCCCGGTGCGCGATGTTGCGGTCGAGGATTCAAGCCCCTCGACCGCATTCAGCGCGTTTTCCAGCGGTTCGCTGACCTGCTTGTCCACTACCTCCGGAGACGCCCCGGGCATGGCGGTGACTACCGTAACCCGGGGGAACTCCAGCGACGGGATCAGCTCTTGTTTGAGCGAACCCATGGTGATGACACCGAAGACGGCCACAAACACCGTGATCAGAGCGATCAGGGCCCTGTTGGCCAGAGACAGCGTGGCCAGCTTATGCATGGCTGAAGCTTAACCGAGTTCGAGGATCCGGTTGGTATCCGCGGTGATATCCGCCAGCAGGGACGGGTTCTCGTTCAGCTTGGCGCCGTAGCCCGGAATCATTTCCTTAAGCTTCGGCTCCCAGCCCTTGAACTCGCCGGGGAAGCAGCGCTGGAGAACCTGGATCATGATCGGTGCCGCTGTGGACGCACCGGGCGAAGCGCCGAGCAGGCCGCTGATGCTGCCGTCGGCGGAAGTGATGACTTCCGTGCCGAACTGCAGGACGCCGCCCTTCTTGGGGTCCTTCTTGATGACCTGAACGCGCTGGCCGGCCGTGATGAGCTCCCAGGAATCGCCGTTGGCCTCGGGGTAGAAGTCGCGCAGCGCGGCGACCTTCTTGGGCCGGCTCTTGAGGACCTCGGTGATCAGGTACTTGACCAGGCCCAGGTTGTCCTTGCCGACGGCCAGCATGGGGATCAGGTTGTGCATCCGCACGGACAGCGGCAGGTCCAGGAACGAGCCCGACTTCAGGAAGTTCGGGGAGAAACCGCCGTACGGGCCGAACAACAGGGAGCGCTTGCCGTTGACGAAGCGGGTGTCCAGGTGCGGCACCGACATGGGCGGGGCACCCACGGAGGCCTGGCCGTAGACCTTGGCATTGTGCTGGGCGATCACGGCGTCATCCGTGGAGCGCAGGAACTGCCCGGAAACGGGGAAGCCGCCGAAGCCCTTGGCCTCGGGAATGCCGGAGCGCTGCAGCAGGTGCAGCGCTCCGCCGCCGGCGCCGACGAAGACGAAACGGGCGGAGACCGTGGAGACCTCGCCGGTGGAGTTGTTCTTGACCTTCACGTCCCAGCGGCCGTCGGTGGCCCGGGAGACATCGAGCACCTTGTGTCCGTAGTGCAGTTCAGCGCCCTGGGCGTCCATGAAGCCGGCCAGTTCGCGGGTCAGCGCGCCGAAGTCGACGTCAGTGCCGCCGGCTACGCGGGAGCCTGCCACTCGCTGCTGCGGGTCGCGGCCCTGCATGACCAGCGGCACCCACTTTTCCAGTTCGGCATGGTCTTCGGAGAACTCAATCTCCTGGAATAGGGGCTCGGCGCGGAGCGCTTCGTAGCGGCGCTTGAGGTAGTCCGCGTGGTCGTTGCCCCAAACAAAGCTCATGTGGGGCAGGGGGTTGATGAATCCCTTCGGGGAGCCGATATGTCCCTGGGAAACCATGTGCGACCAGAACTGGCGCGAAACGTGGAACTGCTCGTTGATGCCCACCGCTTTGGCCGTAGCCACGGAGCCGTCCGCAGCGGCCGGCGTGTAGTTCAACTCGCAGAGCGCAGCGTGACCTGTTCCCGCGTTGTTCCACGGGTCGGAGCTCTCCAGTCCGGCCTGCGCCAGGTTCTCGTAAAGATTGATGCTCCACTCGGGCTGCAGCTGCTTGATCAAGGAGCCGAGCGTGGTGCTCATAATGCCGCCGCCGATCAGGGCAACGTCGATGTTCTTGGATGATCCCGAAGGGGTATTAGCAGTCAACTTCCATCTCCCATAGCAGCTTTGCCAGCGCTTAGAAGACTACCGCGCCCCTGTGGTGAGACTAAAATTACCCGAGCTCATTGTGACCCATTAGACAGACGTTTCGGCGCAGTACCGTTAATATGCGCCGCACCGCTCTTAGGTGTCCGTCCGCAGCCTGACCAGATTGTAGACCTCGTCCAGCATGGGACTGGCCGGATAGCTGACGACCCTGGGCCCCATGGCAAGGGCGGAAACCGGGAATGCCAGCGGGACAGCCGGTACCAGCCGGGCCACCTGGTTATTGATGGTCAGGTACGCCTGGTTGCGTTCCTCACCGGCGGGCAGGGTCCGGGCACGGGCAATCCGGTTGAACAGCTGCGCATTCTTGAAACCGAACTCGGGGCTCGGCGCGCCGAACAATGGGCCCAGGAAGTTATCCGGATCCCGGTAACTGCCGCTCCACCCGCCGAGATGGAGAGCGTGGTCCGAGGATGTCTGCACCCGGTCCAGATAGCCGTCCTCCCATGCCAGAGGCTTGGGCTGGATATTGATGCCGACGGCGGTCAGCTGGCGGCTGAGCTCGGCATAGATTTTCTCCGGCGTGGGCAGATAGGCCCGCGTTACGTTCAACGGGTAGTAGAAAGGGATCTCCTCGCCGTCGTACCCGGCTTCTTCCAACAGTTCCCTGGCACGCTCAGGGCTGTACTCGAAGTAAGGGATGTCTTCGCTGGTCACGCCCAGGCTGCGAGGTACAAACTGCTTTGCCTCGGTAGTCCCCTGCAGGAAGAAGTCCTCGATTAGCACGGAGCGGTCAATGGCATGGGCAATCGCCTGGCGCATCCGCAGATCCGCGAGCAGGCCGAATTCCTGGTTCATGCCCAGATAGGACACGGAGAAGGGATCCCGCTGCAGGATCTGCATCCCGCTGCGTGCCAGCCCCGCATAAGTTTCCGGAGTGACCAGGTCATAGCCGTCAATCCTGCCGGACTGCAACGCCCGCAGCCGGGCAGCCGGATGCGGCAATGTCTGGAACACAACCGAGCCGACCTGCGCCGCCGGGCCCCAGTAGTTTTCGAAGGTGGTGAGGTTGACCCGCTCCTCGGACCAGGCCTCGAACCGGAACGGGCCGGTTCCAACGGGGTGCTGCGCGAACGTGGAGAGCTTGATTCCTCCGCGGTCCTGATCCAGCTCGTCGGCATTTCCCTCTGCGAGAGCAGCCGGCGACGCGATGGCGAAGGCCGGCATGGACAAGGCTGCAACCAGCCCGGAGAACCTGCGGTTGAGGTTCAGCCGCAGTTCGTTCGGTGCCAGGACCTCGCAGTCCCTGTACAAAGAGGTCTCATCTTCATCGGCGAAGGCCTCGAACACCGAAGCGAAGGACAAGGCGCCTTCAGCCGGCCGGGCGTCCCGGGGCAGCCTGTACCAGCGTTCAAAGTTGGCTTTCACGGCTTCGGCGTCGAACGGCGTGCCGTCGTGGAAGACGACGCCCTCGCGCAGCGTGAAGCGGTAGGCGCGGCCGTCGTCGAGCTCTTCCCACTCGGTAGCGAGCAGGGGCTTGGGGACTCCCGTGTCGGGATCGACGCCGATGAGCGTTTCCATGATCTGCCGCGTAACCCGGAACGACTCGGAGTCCAGGAGCAGGGCAGGATCGAGGCCGGCGGGATTGGCCGCCGTACCCATGGTGAAAGTCAGGTTAGTGGCAGGTACGGACGTTCCCGTGGGTGTCGCCGTGCCCGTCGATGGCGAACCGGGCTCGCTCGTGCATCCGGTGAGGATGACAACAGCTGCTGCCGCGCCAGCCTTTAGAAAGCTGCGGCGCGCGGGCAGGTGTGACACTCGTGAGCTCCTCGTGGGCCGAATTTACGGAATTTCCAGTCTAATTGACATCAGGGGAGATAAAGAAGCCGTAAAACCTTAGCGAGAGGCAGGCCACATCCAGCGTAGATGGGGCACGATAGAGCAATGAGCGAATCTGCCGACGCCGCGCCGCTGCTCGAAGTAAGAAATCTGGCCGTCAATTTCCGGACCACCTATGGCGATGTGTCCGCCGTGCAGGATGCCAGTCTGCGCTTGCATGCGGGCAGGACGCTGGCCATTGTCGGCGAGTCCGGTTCCGGTAAATCGACCACGGCGATGGCCGTCATCGGGCTGTTGCCGAAAAACGGACGCATCACCGCGGGCAGCATCGTCTTCGACGGCCAGGAACTTGTGGATCTGCCCGAGGATAAAATGCGCAGGATCAGGGGCCGCCAGATCGGATTGGTGCCGCAGGATCCGATGTCCAACCTTAATCCGGTCACGAAAATCGGCACCCAGGTGGCGGAAACCCTGCTGGTTCACGGCATGGCCACGGCCAGGAATGTCGATGCCCGGGTGGTGGAAGTGCTTCAGGCCGCCGGCTTGCCGGACGCGGCTGAACGCGCCAAACAGTATCCGCACGAGTTCTCCGGCGGCATGCGGCAGCGGGCCCTGATCGCCATCGGGCTGGCCTGCCGGCCGCGTCTGCTGATCGCCGACGAGCCTACCTCGGCGCTGGATGTCACGGTGCAACGGACCATCTTGGACCAGATCGACCGGATGACCGAGGAACTGGATACATCCGTCCTGCTGATCACCCACGACTTAGGCCTGGCGGCGGAACGGGCCTCGGATCTGGTGGTGATGCACCGCGGCAGGGTTGTGGAGACGGGGCCCGCGGAACAGTTGCTCAATGACCCGCAGCACCCGTACACCCAGTCCCTGGTCCGAGCCGCACCGAGTGTGGCGGCTGTGCGGCTGCAGCCGGGAGCCTACACGGCAAGCGCCGACGAACGGATCCGGCATGCGGAAGAAACTTTCTCCGAGCATGCGGGAACCGCCGCCGAGCCGCAACGGACCGACAACATCGTGCAGTTGCGGGACCTCACTAAGATCTACAAGATCAGGGGCAAGTCGGAAGACTTTTACGCCGCCAGGAACGTCACCCTGGATGTGCCGCGGGGACGGACTGTGGCCATCGTGGGGGAGTCGGGATCCGGGAAGACCACCACGGCACGGATGCTGCTGAAACTGATCGAGCCCTCCAGCGGCACCATGATGTTCGACGGGATGGACGTGGCCCGGCTAACCAAGGTGCAGCTACGTGATTTTCGGCAGCGCGTGCAGCCCGTGTTCCAGGACCCATATTCTTCGCTGAACCCGATGTTCACCGTTGGACGCATCATCGAGGAGCCCTTAAGCACCTATAAAAGAGGCAACGCCCAACAGCGTGCGGCGCGTGTGCGTGAGCTGATGGATCAGGTAGCTCTGCCCCACAGCATGCTTCGCCGCTACCCCTCCGAACTGTCCGGCGGCCAACGCCAGCGTGTGGCTATCGCCCGTGCCTTGGCACTGAAGCCGGAACTGTTGATTTGCGATGAACCCGTCTCGGCCCTTGACGTTCTGGTTCAGGCACAGATCCTGAAGCTGCTGGGCGACCTGCAAGCCGAAATGGGCCTCAGCTACCTCTTCATTTCTCACGATCTGGCCGTGGTCCGCTTGATCTCGGACTATGTCTGTGTGATGAAGGATGGCGAGATCGTCGAGTCCGACACGTCGGAGGAGGTCTTTACGAATCCGCGCCATCCTTACACCCGACAGCTGCTTGCCTCCATCCCGGGCAATGAGTTGGAGATCTACGATGACGACGCCGGCATTGCCTCCTGACGACGAACACCGTCCGGAGGGTTTTGGTTTCAGGACCGGAGTCCGCAGCGAGGCTGTAGCAGTCGGGTGTGCGGTCTTCGTCCTCGCCCTCGGCACGGTCCTGCTAGCCATCGGCGCCGTGATTTTTGCCGGGGAAGGGCAGTGGGGATTCGTACTCGGACTGGCGGTCTTGGAGCTGTTGTTCATCGCCGGATTTGTGGCGATGCTGCACATGGCCAGGCAACGCCACCGGCCGCGCCCCGACTGAACGGTCGCCGTTTATTTCTGGCGTGACTTGGGATCCAATGCTTCCCGCAAAGATTCGCCGAGGAGAGTAAAGCCCAAGGCCGTGATGGCTATGCAGAGACCCGGCAGGAACGCCAGCTGAGGTGCAATACCGAGCACTCCCAGCAGCATGCCCCCGGCGAGGCCCAGGGCCGTGGAAACGACGCCGATCAGCAACGACGACTGCGCACCCCAAATGAGCTTGCTGAGCAGGTCTCCGCCGAAGCGGTCCAAGCCGAGCACAAATCCGGGCACTTCACCCGGCCCCGGGATATGGGTCGGTGTGATGTGGGTACGCCCCGGTAAATCCTCGCCGCCGTAGGGAGCCAGCACCGGCGCCAGCGCAGCGACGAGCAGGAACGCCATGACGATGATGGCCCCGGCAATGGCCTGGGGATTGCGGCGCAGCCGGTAGAACGAGTCCTTCCAGAGGCTGGTCCCGCCGGAGTCAGGTAATGCCGGATCTTTGCTGGCGGCATCGTTCCCGCCCGGAGCGGGGGGAAGAGTTGTGCTCATTGGACACGCACCCTCGGGTCAATGACGCTATAGGAAATGTCGACGATGAGGTTGATCAGGGAATAGAGGATGGCGATAAAGATGATGAACCCCTGGAGGACCGGATAATCGAGATTGAAGATCGCATCGCGCAGGAAACGGCCGATGCCGCTGAAAGCAAAGACCGTCTCGGTCAGAACGGCACCGGATATCAGCAGACCCAGCTGCAGGCCGATGGTCGTAGTGACCGGCAGCATCGCGTTGCGCAGAATGAACCGGTTGCGGATGGTTCTTTCGAGCAATCCTTTGGCCTTTGCAGTTCTCACATAATCGGCGTTCTGGACCTCCAGAACGGAAGCGCGGGTGATCCGCACGATGATGGCCAGCGGGATGGTTCCCAAAGCAATGCCGGGCAGGACCAGGTGCATGAAGGCGTCCCAAGAGGCATCCCATTCCCGGGTTAGGAGACCGTCGAGAACGTAGAAGTCCGTCACATGGGTGGCGTTGATCCGGGGGTTCTGCCGGCCATCTGTCGGGAAGATCGGGATCTTGATGGCGAAGAGCCATTTGAGGATGAAGGCCAGGAAGAAGACGGGGATCGTGATGCCGACCAGGCTCAGGACAACGGAGCCGTGGTCCGGCCAGCGGCCGTAATGCTTCGCCGCTAGGTAGCCGAGCGGAATGCCGATCCCGATGGCGAAGATGAGCGCTACGATCGTCAGTTCCAAAGTCGCGGGAAAACGCGTGGCGAATTCTTCCAGGACCGGGCGGCCGGTCAGCAGCGACGTACCGAAATCTCCCTGGAGGAGCTTGCCCATGTAAATGAAGTACTGCTCGATGAGCGGGCGGTTGAAGCCGTAGAGCTCGTTGATTCTTTCGACCGCCTCCGGTGTTGCACGGTCCCCGAGCAGGGCGGTGGCCGGTCCGCCAGGGAGGCTCCGCACCCAGAGAAACAACAGGATCGATAACCCGAGCAGGGTCGGAACGAGCAACGCCAGACGTTTGCCGATGACTCTTAACACTGTGTCCTTTCGCCCGGCTGTCTACGGTGTGGACTCTGAACGGGCCCCGCTAGTCCGGCCCGGGCAATAATGCCGGGCCGGACGAGCGCGGAGCAGCAGGGTTCTGGCTGGTTAGGCCGGCGCTATTCGCTGAGCTTGATCATGTTGAAGACCTCGTCGTTGACGGGGCTGGCCGGGTAGGACTCCACGCGTGGAGCGAAGCCCAGGGACGGGGCAGGGTGTGCCAGCGGGATCGCCGGGATGTACTCCGCGATGTCCGCATTGATCTCTTCGTACAGCGGCGTCTGCTCTTCCAACTTGCTGACCTGACGCGCTTCGTCCAAGGCATTGAAGAGGTCTGGATTGTTGAAACCGAATTCCGGCTTCTCCCGGCCGAAGAAGACACCCACAAAGTTGTCCGTGTCGTTGTAGTCCCCGGTCCAGCCCAGCAGATGGATGCCGTGGTCGGAACTGCCCTGGACCCGGTCGAGATAATCGGGAGACCACTTATCCGGCGCCGCCTCGATGGTGATTCCTACTTCTTCAAGCTGGGCACTGAGGTTGGTGAAGACCTGTTCCGGAGTGGGCATGTACGGCCGGGAGACACCGGTGGGGTAGTTGAACTCCAAGGTCAAGCCGTCGCCATAGCCTGCTTCTGCCAACAGCTCCTTGGCCCGTTCCGGGTCGTATTCGTACGTGGGCACGTCTTCGTTGTAACCGTTGACGATCGGGGGGATGAACTGGCTGGCAACCTGCGTCCCTTCCGGCAGGGTCTGCCGCACCAAGGCTTCCTTGTCGATGGCATGCGACAGTGCCTGACGGACCAATGGATCTGCCAGCGCCTCTACTTCCTGGTTGATGCCAAGGTAGAGAATCGTGAAGGGGTCGCGGTTGATGATCTTGAAACCGGCATCAGCCAGCGCCTTGGTGTCGGCAGGAGCCACGAGGTCATAGCCGTCAATGGTCCCGGCTTCGAGGGACTGCCGGCGGGCCTGCGGATCGTCCAGGACCCGGAAGATGACCTTCTGGACCTGGCCCTGTTCTCCCCAGTAGCCGTCGAACGCGGAGACCTCGACCTGCTGGCCTACGTCTCAGCTGTCGAACTTGAACGGCCCTGTGCCCACGGGGTGGGCCTTGGCATACTCGCTCAGGACCGGGGCTTCGGCCGAGCCGCCGATGTCATCGGCGTTGAATTCTTCGAGGGCGGTCGGACTCTGCATCGCGAAGGCCGGGAGGGACAGGGCTGCGATGAAGCCGGCGAACGGCTGTGCCAGATTGACGGTCACTTCCGTCTCGCTCACTGCTTCGCAGGAATCATAAACGGCAGTGTCGGGGTTGTCGGAGAAGCCCCGGAACAGCGAGTTGTAGTAATAGCTCACCGATTCGGACTGCTGCAGCCCCTCGAAGTTGTACCAACGGTCAAAGTTGAAGCAGACCGCTTCGGCGTTGAAGGCGGTGTCATCGTGGAACTTAACGCCTTCCTTGAGCTGGAAGGTGTAGGACAGGCCGTCGTCGGAACTTTCCCACGACTCGGCCAGCAGGGGAGCAGGATCCGCGGTGCCGGGTTCCACTCCCACAAGGCCTTCGAAGATTTGGCGGCTCACGCGGAAGGACTCTCCGTCACTGGCGAAGGCAGGATCGAGGGACTTGGGGTCGGATGAGGCAGCGAAGATGAACGTGGAGTTGACGCCCGTGTCCTCCCCGGTCCCTTCCGTAGCTCCGCGCTCGCTTTCGGCACAGCCGGTCAGTATGAGGGCGCCGGCGGCAAGCCCTGCTGTAATCGCGGCCGTACGCCTGCGTGTGCGTCGCCATCTGCCCGGCGTCGTGCCCCTGAATGACATGAGTTTCTCCTCGCCAACGAGTGATGTCTGGACAGCGCGGATGTCTGCGCGCCCGGGCCTCCCGTGTTGTACACGGGCCTGCTTGTTGAGAGCCTAGTCACAAGTTCAAAGGAAAGCATCGCTTTCAGACTTTGGCTTGGGCCAAAACCATCACAATTTGGTCACGCGGTTCGGATTGACTGTCCACTCTGGGCTGGGCAAAGGCAAGGCGAACGACGACGCGGTGTGCCTCTTAACGACGAAACGGTTCCCGTTGGAACGGGAACCGTTTCGTCACCTGGTGCGCAAGGCGGGACTTGAACCCGCACGTCCGAAGACACTGGAACCTAAATCCAGCGCGTCTGCCAATTTCGCCACTCGCGCAGTGCTCTACGGCGTAGCCGCAAGCCAGCATCAATTGTACCTGCTCCCGGCCTCCGGCTTGTGCATGCTGGTCCAAGTCTGTTGAAGCCGGACGCCGGGGTCAGGCGAACCGGGTTAGTCGAGCCCAAGGTCCCGACACAGTTTGGCTACGTGTCCTGTCGCCCGAACGTTGTACTGCGCCACTGAAATCTTGCCCTCGGGGTCCACCACAATAGTGGAGCGGATCAGCCCCTCATACGTCTTGCCGTAGTTCTTCTTTTTACCCCAAGCGCCGTAGGATTCGGCAACCGAATGGTCTTCGTCGGAGAGCAGCGGGAAGTTCAGTTCTTCCTTTTCCGCGAACTTCACGAGTTTCGGAAGCGGATCGGGCGAGATACCGACCACGTCGTAACCGGCTCCCTGCAGAGACGCGATGTTGTCGCGGAAATCGCAGGCTTCCTTGGTGCAGCCTGGCGTGGACGCTGCAGGGTAAAAATAGACGACGACGTTGCGCCCGCGGAAATCAGCCAGCGAGACATTGCTCCCGGTCGAATCCTGCAGTGTAAAAGCGGGGGCGTCGTCGCCTGAAGTCAATCGTTCGGCCATTCCGGCAGCTCCTTTTTAGGTTGGTACGTCGGACCCAGCTTAGCCAATTGCGCACATGGGCCCTCAAGAGGGAAGCAGGCTGGCTATAATCGGATAATGCCGGATTTAAACAACTGGCCGACGCCACGGTTGCTGTCAACTGCCGCGCGATTGGTCGAGCATGCTTGGAACGAAAAGCTCGCCTCCCTGGGCCTGACCCACGCGGGGGTCATCGCGCTGGAAGTCCTGGACGGTGAAGGGCCCCTGGCGCAGGCCCAACTCGCCGCCAAAGTCCGGGTGCAGGCGCAGACAATGGGGAAGACCCTGTCCCGGCTGGAGGCGCACGGGCACATTACCCGCGTTCGTAACCAAGCAGACAGGCGGTCGCAGCAGGTAGCTGTTTCCGAACTGGGCCAGACGGCGCTTCAACAGGCTCGGGAGCTTGAACGGAACCTGACGCCCGGCGGGGAAATCGGAGTTGAGGAACTGCGCGACCGGCTGGCGGCAGTGATCCGGCGGCTTGGTTCCACCCGCTGGGGCGGGGACTTACCGGAGACCATGCCGATGGCCACTGACGAGCGTCTGCCCGACAAGAGTTAAAGCGCCAGGCCAGTTGTAGCTGCAGGATTTTTTGAGGCGGGAACGCGCCGAGCCGGACCAGCGGCCGCGGGGCGTTCCCGTTTTCTTTGCCATATTGGGCCCGGCGAGAGGCTTCGCATCATGAAGGATCCGCCGGGTTTGCCTGCGTCGTCTCAGTCTTGGCCGAGAAAGTGGCGCAGCGTGGCTGCGTTGCGGACGGCGTGCCCATGGCCGTCGTTGTTGAAATACACGAAGATGTCTTTCCCATCGGCGTCCCATTCGCGGATTCTGTCCGCCCACCAGCCTAGGTCCTGATCTGAATAGGACCCGGCATAGAGGTGGTTCTGGTCGGGGCCGTGCAGTCGCACATAGACGAAAGGCGCCGTGGCTTCAAGGAGGCACGGCAGGTTGGCGCCACTCATGATGCAGTAAGCGGCGCCGTGGCGTGCCAGCACGCGGCCAACGGTAGAAGCTGGCGTTCAGCTCAACGGTGTCGAACCGGCGCACGTAATGGCTCAGCCGGTCCGGGGAAGGTGTACCACCGGGATAGAGGACATGGTCCCAGTGGGCATAGCTCCAACCGGAGGTACCGATCCGGAGGCTCAGCCGCTCCCACCTCCGCCGCGCCTCACGTCCTTCGCAGTCTTCACGCTGTTCACATGGCGAGCATACTGTGCCACCAGGCTCGCGGTCTTCAAGGTGCCGGAACTCGTAACTCACGACCGATCCTGGGCGTGGCCGCTCAGGTATGCTGGGCAGCAACTTCGGGCGGGGTTGCTGTTGGCCTGGTTGGCGGGGCATTTTTTCTAGGCGGAGAGCGACGCCGCGGGCCGAAAATGATTCACCGCCAACAGTCCCTAAACCGGGGATTCCGGAATGACAGGCGCTGCTGCGCGGCGTTCTGACACTAAGAAGGACATCGCGTGCAAGGTTCAGCTCGACGGAATACCCGAGCGGAGCCTCTCCGCCTCCTGCCAGAACTCATCCACCCGCACGTTCCAAGGGTCCGGGATCTCTTGGAAGGGCTGATGCGCTTCCTCCTCCATGACCTCGAACCGGGCGCCGGGGATCTCGTCGGCCACCGCCTTGCCGAGCTCAGGGCGGCTCATCCTGTCCGCTCCGCCGGCGAGTACCAGTACTGGAACCTGGATGCCGTCCAGCCGTCCGGCCGTCACGTTCCGCGCGCAGGCGTCGGCGAAGGCGAGGAAATCCTCCGTGCTTTGTTTGTGCGGGAAGGCCATGGCATCCTCGATGAACCGGTCGACCGTCCCGTCATTGTGGGCCCTGGCCGTGTAGACCCAGATAAAGAACCCCTCCAGGAAGTCACGTTCGCTGGGCGCCAGCTCGGCCTGCCAGTGGAAGGCCCGGATCATTGTTTTCATGAAGTCGTCCATCGCTGACCATGTGCTCTGCAGCACCAGGCTGCGGACGGCATAGGGGTGGCGCAGTGCGAGCTCCTGGGCAATGATGCTGCCGCCGGAGAACCCGGCCACGTGGGCCGAGGAAACTCCCAACGAGCGCAGCACCGCGGCAGCGTCGTCAGCCATCGCCTCCACGGTCGGCTGCCCCTCCGGCATGGCCGTCCGGCCCGCCCCGCGGTTGTCGAACGCCGTAATCCGATAACGGTCCGCCAGCCCGTCCAGCTGGAACTGCCAGGACTCCACGGTGTCCCCGAGCCCGCCGACGAGCAGTACGTCTGGTCCCTCGCCGACCTGCTCTGTCCAGATCTCCAGCTCCCCGGCCTTCACATGCTGTCCCATACGACCCTCCAAGCTAATGCGGCTGCCAGCTGGACGGCCCCTGGCAGTGGAGGCGCCAGCCCTTGCCCGGCATCTCCCGGGTAATCCATTTCGGTATGCTAATCCCCGCTAACCGGGCTGCCTAGGGGCCGTCATTCCTGCATGATGACGGCGGACGGGCGTCTCCCCCGAACACCCTCAGCTTGTCTGAGCAGGGCGGAGGGGTGCTCCATGTCAGGGTCTTCCGGGACTATCGGTCAGTTCGCACTTTTCTTGAAAGTAGGCACTCCAGTGGATCCGTTGTTCGGTGACTCGGGCGACTCTATACTTGAGGCCACGACGAGCTGTTCCGGTGCATTGTCAGCTGGACTGTATCCGGGCCCGGACACTTCAGGGCGCGTCCTGGGGCCCACCGCCCGGTATTGCCGACACCGGCGAAAATAAATCCACTGCTGGATTAGGGGACATCCAACCCCTGCGTCAGGGAAGCGACAGACCGATGAACACAATGCATCATGGCGACCAGGACGGCGAAACGGACCGCGCACTGCAGGAGCTGCGCAGCCATCTGGCGGGGCCGGCGATTGAACCGCAGGATCCGCTCTTTGACGCAGCCCGGGCAGTTTGCAACGGCATGATCGACGTGCACCCGCGGGCGGTCATCAGGGCGGTCACGCTTGCGGACATCGACCACGTCCTGGACATGGCGCGGAGCACAGGCCTGCCGCTGGCTGTGCGCGGAGGCGGGCACAACATCGCCGGACACGGCACGGTCGAAGGCGGCCTGGTGCTGGATTTGGGCCAGTTGCGCGGTGTGGAGGTTGACGTGGAGCACGGGCTTGTGACCGTCGGACCCGGGGCGACTTTGGCAGACGTCGACCGCGCCACTGTCCCGCATGGACTAGCCGTACCACTCGGAGTGATCAGCGCGACCGGGGTCGCCGGGCTGACCCTTGGCGGCGGAGTGGGCTGGCTGACCCGGTCCAACGGGCTGAGCCTGGACAACCTCGTCTCCGCCGACGTCGTCACCGCAACCGGAGAGCATTTGCAGGCCAGCGAGGAGGAAAACTCCGACCTGTTCTGGGGCCTGCGCGGCGGGGGCGGGAACTTCGGAGTGGTCTCATCCTTCACCTTCCGGGCCCGTCCGTTGCCGGCTGCCGTACTGGGAGGAAACTTCTTCTACCGCCCGGAGCGCTGGAAGGACGCCTTGCGCGCCTTTAACCGCTGGACCCAGGACCTGCCCAATGAGATGAACCCGATCATCTCCATCCTGGTGCTGCCTTCCGCCTTCGAGATGGGGGAGGAGCCGTGGATGATCATCGGCTTTGCCTGGGCCTCCGAGAACCACCAGCCAGGGCTCGAGTTGATCGAGCAGCTGCGGGAAGCGGCACCCCCGGACGAGGAGGAAGTCGCGCCCACGGCCTGGCTGGAATGGCAGACCGCCATGGATACCCTCTTTCCCAAGGGCGCCCGCGGATACTGGAAGAACGTGTCATTTTCCAGGCTGGATGAAGAGGCCATCGATGTCCTGGTCGGATTCGCCTCCGAGGTGACGTGGTTCGGAACGGGAATCGACATCCACCACATGCAAGGCGCCTTCGGGCATGTGCCCGAGGACGCGACAGCGTTTCCCAACCGCTCGGCGAAGTACTGGCTGAACGTCTACGGCTTCTGGAAGGACCCAGCGGAGGACGATCGGCTCAGCGCGTTCGCCCGGAAGGCCTACGCAAACATGCAGCCGCTTGCCGAGCACGGCCAATACGTCAACTTCCTCGGTGCAGAACTTGGTTACGACTCCACCGAAGCTGCACGCCAGGCGTACGGGCCTAAAACGTACGACCGCCTGGTGGCCCTGAAAAACCGCTTCGACCCGCAGAACCTGTTCCGCCGCAACCACAACATCGTGCCGACCGCCTCATACTGACTGCCGCCAGTTCGACCACACCCGGCGGGTACGCTCGCTGTGGCGCCGGGACCGAGTAGCCCTGCTGGTTTACCGGAATCTGCGGTCCGGTCGGACAAGCTGGTCCCATCATACGCGGAACGTTAACGCTGCTCGCCTGTGCGCCGGATGAAGGCCGAAGGCACATACGCGGCCTTGACCGCCAAAACCCAGGGCTGGTCGAAAGCGACTTTGTACCGTTATCTGAACAAGTGCGGCGAGGGTGCGCCGGAACCAAAGGGGCCGGTCCGGGCCGGTAAGGACGGCTCCGAGTATGCTGCCCGCGGCCGGACCCCTGCGCCGTGCAAGTAAGCAACCGCGGCATGCTCCCAAGCCGATAGCAGGACCTGGCGGGACAAATAATCCCGTGTCACTGGTTACCGGTCGTGCTTGGGACTAGGCTGATCGCGCGAATGGGAGACCCGGTGGCTCCGGTCAGTCGGAGCGGGAACGCCATGAAATAGCTGATCCCGGGGACCTCGGCGAGATTGCACAGATTCTCCATTACGAGCACCCCTGCGGCGAGCAGCTCGTAGTGCGCAAGGAGGTCGGATCCGGATTTATCCCCCGGGTCGATACTGATGCAGTCAATGCCAACGGCCTTTACCCCTTTGTCGCGAAGGTACTTCGCTGCTTCACCGGTGAGTCCCGGCCAGCCGCGCAGGTAGTCAAACCCTTCGGGAACGAACGACCAGCGGTCCTCCCATTGCGTATGTAACAGGACGATGTCATCACGTTCGATGGCAACGTTCTGGGTTTCCCACTCGATGATCTCGTCACGGCCAATGTTGTAGCTGACGGGGTCGTAGGGTCCGAAGCTGAGTTTGACCGCACGGCCCATCAATCCGGTCAACGGGATCTCGTGGGTGTGGACACGTCGCTTATCGCTTGGATCGGGCACGAAATGCGCCGGCGCATCCATGTGCGTTCCGGAATGGTCGCCCATGACGAGCTGGTTGAATTCCGCCGGGTCGGTCATCGAGGGGAACGGCAGCAGGAAAAACTTCGGATGGGCGGGGATGGTCGGGATTCCTTGAGCCAGCTCTCGACTGAGGTCAATGATCCGGTAGGCACTCAGTGCATCCCGAAGTGCTTCCGCCGACTTCTGGTCAAGGTCCCGTTCATTGTGCAGTGCCATGCCACTAACAGTGCGGCCGTACAGGCTGGGAATCAAGGTCCTCCCGGCCGGCGACAACTGATTTGAGTTTTTGGGCGCTGGTAAATGTGTGGAGTTCGAATCCGTTCCGGCGTGGGAAACCGGCTATCGGGACGGGCGAGTTGCACCGGTGCGCCGGCTGCACCCCCACGGCCGTCGGCGCACCGGATTTTCTAAAGATGGTCCTGCCCTTGGAAGCCAGCTGATTGCCGCGGAGACCTCAGGACAGTGAAGTCGTCCAGGGAGACCGCACGGCGGCCGTGCCTGCCGTTCTCGCGAATCCATATGATGCCCAGCCCCGGTGCTGTTTCTGTCACGTCTCCCCGATAGCAAGTCTGACCGCCGCGGTAGGCCTCGATCCAGTCTCCGCGGCGGATGAGTGAGACGTCCCGGACAGGTGTGAGATTTCTTGAGTGCTGCATGATCACCTCCAGGTTGATAGCTGCTGGAGTCGTCTTTGACCGTGCCTCAATTCTTGCGAGTGCATATTGCCTACTCATTTCCGGAGCGTAATCTGTGGGAAAACAATTCGCCCGGTGGGTTGTCGGTCAACGCTCCGACCTAAAATGGAGGCGGACAACGACCCCGTCGGGCTGTCCGGGCGACCGGCGAACGGGACAATGCCAGTGCCCATCCTCCGGCCACTCCGATGGCAAGTAGGACGGTTACGAAGCCGATCGCCGGCGCGCTCGGCCATGTCAAATCGGCGCCATACCGCAGCAGGGCAACTGACTGCAGGAGTACGAAGATGACGGAGGTTAGCGCGACGGAGCGGACGGCCCGGGCGTCTCCACTCAGCTGGCCTTGCATCGCCGCCCACCCGAGACCGACCAGCCACGCACCGATCGCCCTCGCTGTGAGCTCGGTCAGTGGCCATGGCCAGAGCATCGCGGTAGGGAGGGGCAGCACCAGCAGCGCTGTGCCGAATATCAGCAGCACTCCGCCGATTCCCATCAGAAGTAGCCTGAGCGAAAGCGGTAGCGCCGGGCGTTCCGCCGTTACGGTTTTTGGGCCTGGACGCCGGGACCGGGTCTGCAACCAGCTGATGATGAGCATGGCCACGGGCACCATGGCATAGATGGCCAGCCACATCCAGGTGGCTATCCGGGCTAGCGGCGGAGCGTCTGCTGACAGGTGGAAGCGGTCGATGTGGATGAGGGTTACCACGAGGGTCAAAGAGGTGAAGACGAATACAGGCCAGACTGCCAGCTTCGCCAGACCCCAGTTCGCTGCACGGGCTCCGGCGACCTCCAGTCCGGCGCTCGACCAGTATGCAGCCCCGAGGAAGACGGCGGTCATGGGCGGGTTGACCGTCCAGGCGAACCACTCGTCGGTACGGAGTGGAAAGACGAACAGCACCAGGCCGGCCAGAAACACCAGAAATGCCGCGACGTAGAGCAGCCACCTCATCGGGGGGATCAGGGGTGTGACCTCAGCTGAAGCGGACATCACCGGGAGACTCCTCGGGGGCGGCCACTCCACCAGTCGACGACATCGACGCAGGCAGGGGATGCTCGGCCAGGTAGGCGTGGAGCATCGAGACTACGGTGGCGCCGTCACCGACGGCGGTCGCCACTCTTTTGATGGAACCGGCACGCACGTCGCCGATCGCAAAAACGCCCGGCATGCTGGTTTCCAGCGCCAGAGGCAACTTTCCCGGTCCGTTGGATTCGGCATCACTGACTTCCCGGATGGCGCCCGTGCGGAGGAAACCGGAGGGGTCCCGCTGGACTGTGTCGGGCAGCCAGGAGGTCCGCGGCACCGAACCGATCAGCACGAACAGGCCGCCCGCCTCGATCTCCTCGATCGGTCCTGCATCTGCAGCCCCGCGCCCGGCGACGTCGACCGCCGCAAGGAATCCCTCCAGATCGCGGACTCCCACGACCTCGGTGCCATAGCGGATGGCCACATTCCGGGTGGCCTCAAGCTGGGCGATGAGGTAGTCAGACATACTGACCGCCAGCGTTGGTCCACGCACCAGCAGTGACACCTTCTTCGCGTACTTCGCGAGGTGCAGGGCCGCTTGTCCGGCCGAGTTGCCGCCACCTACGACACATACGTGTTTCCCGGCCATTGACGGCGCTTCGGAAACCGTGGCCCCGTAGAAGACGCCTCTGCCGACCAACTCCTCAAGCTGCGGTATGCCCAGGCGCCGGTAGTCCACGCCGGTGGCCACCACCACCGTGCGGCCCCGCACGGTGGTGCCGTCGGAAATTGACACAGTACGGAGGGCCCCATCAACGCCGAGCGTCTCCACCTTCCGCATGAAGAGGAAGTCGGTGCCGAAAATCCAGGCCTGGTGGAATGAGCGGTAGGCCAGGTGGGCGCCGCTGACACCGCGGGAAAAGCCCGGGTAATTGCGGATCAGGGAACTGGTGCCGGCCTGGCCTCCCACGGCTTCCCTCTCCACCACCATGGTGGAGAGGCCTTCGGAGGCTGCGTAAACCGCTGTAGCGAGGCCGGAGGGGCCAGCCCCCACGACCACCACATCGAAGATCTTGTCCGCAGGGGGAGGGCGTGTCACCCCGAGGGCTTCAGCGATCTCCAGGTCACTGGGGTTCTCGAGGACAGTTGGGGAAGCCGTAAATTCCAGTACCAGGACAGGCAGCGCGGGGTCGCGCAGGTTTAGACTTGCCAGCGTCCGCTCTGCCGCCTCTGACCCGACCGGGTAAAAGCCCACGGGGATATGGTTTCGACTCAAGGAGTCGCGCAATGCGTGAGTCCTTGAGTCGCCCGTCTTACCGATCAGCCGGACCGCCTCGAAGCCGCTTCCCTGGGCCAGATGCCAGTCATCGAGGGCATCGGTAATCGCTCCATGGAACTCTTCATCACGCAACCGCTCGGGACGTATGATCACCAAGTCGGCGTGCCCCTGGGCGACTGCCCGGAATACGGTGGGGGCGCTGGCGAAGTCACCCCATGTCACGACAACGCCACGCTTGGCGGCCGGATGATAGCCGTAGGCGCGCCGCAGAAAGTCGAGTCCACCGCGATCAGCAGGCCCGTAGCACCCGAGGATAAGTGCGACGGGGCGACCCCAGCGCCGGAGCCCCTCGAGGACCGCTCGTCCGTGGGCGAGGTCGACGCAGTCCACTACCTCATAGTCGGCGCCGTAGCGTCGCCGCAGTTCATCTCCCAGAATGCGGCGAGAGGTCGGGTCTGTGGTAGCCAGCAGCATGACCGGAACCGATTGATCCATGGCCGCAGTCTTTCTGGTTAAGGTTCGGTGGCGCTCACGATACTCGCGCAGGGACATGGGAGACAAGGGGTACTCGTCGTCTCCGGGAAGGCCTTCATGCGGCGTCGGGAACTGAGTCGGCGCTCCGGGTTTTGCCTCGGTTTCTCTCATTCCCAGACGGCAGGGATTCTGCCAGAATGGTCCCCGTCAGCAGGACACGCGGGATGGTCTGCGCAGAAAACGGAGGGATGGAAAATGGAGAACCGCTCGAATAACCGCCCCATTCCGGGAATCAGCCTATCCTCCGTACCGAGTGGAACCGGTTGTCTAGAGTGCCTCAGCGGCGCCGAGCCAGGATGGTGGGTACATCTTCGCCGCTGCGCGCAATGCGGCCATATTGGATGCTGCGACTCATCACCCTCACAGCATGCCAGTGCCCACGCCCGCACCCTCGGCCACCCTGTCATCACGTCCTATGAACCGGAGGAGGACTGGTTCTACGAGACGAACACGAAGAAGTTCTTCCGCGGCCCCCGGCTTCCGGATCCTCAGTCCCGGCCACTGGAACAGCCCGTACCAGCACCGGCAGAAAAGGTACCGACAGACTGGCGAGAGCGCATACACCGATAGCCCCGGAAACCGAACCAAGCACTGACGCTGGGATGAGACCGGGCAGTCGCCGCCATCGCTCTCGGCAATATCACTGCCCTCGGCGGCAATGTCGGCTTGTCCGGGAAGCCGTACCTGCCCTGTGATATCTGGTCGCCGGCCTGCAGAAAGCCCCGCTCTACGTTGAACAGGGCTTTCCTCTTGCATTACGCTGCCCCTGGTCAGCGCCCGGACGGCTGGTTGCTGGGCGGCATTCCAGCCCCGGCGGAAAATAAGTACCTAGCAAATGGCCCTTAAGCTGTTCTGGCGCAAAAAGAAACCCCGCCTGTCCAAGCAGTTAGCTTGGTCAGACGGGGTTTCTTTTCTGGTGCACCCCCCGGGACTCGAACCCGGAACCCATTGTTCTGGAGTCGGCCCTCAGGGCCTTCCGCTTGTTTTCGGGAATTTCCCGCCGATACTGTGGAAACAGCCTTTCAGAAGTCCTTTATGGGTGGTCCGAACGCTAGTGAGCGCTAGTGAGATACAGAATAAATAGCCCGTAAATAGCCCGGCGGACTCTTGTGGGGCTATTTACCCCCTTGCCCAAAGATGTCATCGAAGACAGCTCGGTTGTCCACCATCACCAGCTCCTCCTCGACGTAGTATTCACGTGTCACGGCACTACTTGAGTGCCTTAGCTGTTCGGCCGCAGCTTCCAGTCCCGATGAGCGTTTGATCATCGTGGCCGTGGACTTCCGGAGGGACTTTGGCTTCACCCACGCGAAATCATCGCCGGTGCGGTTGTCGTACTGTCGTGCTTGCCGCCAGGATCTTCGGAAATTTGATGTGAGCACCAGCCCGCCAACTTGGCTCTTAAAGATTAATCCCTCAGCAGGCCCATCCAGGTTTGCACGGCGCTTCTCGAGCAAATCAACGACATGCGGTGGCAGCGCAATGGGCTGGATTTTCGCCACTTGGAAACGATCGCCCTTGGTCCAGTCCTGGCGGTGCCATTTGCCTTCCTCGTTCTGGGCGACGGTCCCGGAGACCAGGATGAACGGAATGTCCTCTTCCAATCTCACGTCCTCCCAGCGGATGGCGAGCAGTTCCCCGCTACGCACGCCCGTGCCGAGCATTACATCAATGGCCGGCCGCAGATGTACACCACGGGCCGGACCCGACTGCTGGGCAGCCTGCCAGGCCTCAATCCGTCGGACCAGCTCGAAGTATTCAGCGCGCGTCATGGCGCGGACCTTGGAGCGCTTGGCCTTCCGCTCAGCCTGCCGCTTGTCCTTTCCGACGGGGTTAATCCCGGAGGGAAGGGCATTGAACGACACTGCGTGATCGAACATACCGTGCAGCACAATGCGCGCCGTCCTCTCGGCCGATAATCCGCCGGTGGGGATCGTGCGGGCAGCTGACTTCTTGTATGTGATTGTCCTGGTGTCGTTGCCGTCGGCAATTCTTCGGAGGTGGGCCTCAATGTAACCCGGAGTCACGTCTCGAATCTTCTTGTCGCCGATGAAGGGCGTAATCGAGATCCGGATTCGGTTCCGGTACGCCGCCATTGTCCCCGGTGCTCTTCCCCGCAGCGATTTCAGCCAGAGCTGCCCCAACTCCTCTATGGTCGTCGATCCGGTGACTTCCGAATCCGCATCGGAAAGATCGCGGGTTTCCCACTTGAACTCGAGTTCCTCGCGGGCCCGACTTTTGGTTCGACCGGAGGCCTTCATCCTTTTGCGATTGCCATGGGCGTCTCTGTAGTACCAGGAAGCTTCGAAGCCTCCGCGTTCCCTCGGAGAGAAGCTCATCTTACCGTGCGTATTCGGACGCATCTCAGGGCGCGCCATATCGGGGTCCTCTTTGCTGAACAAGTGCGATGCAAGTGGTGTTGATGTCGTCAGTACTCTATCGGATCGGCATCGCTGGACAGCGCAGCGACCGCCGTGCACGAGCCTGTCAGCATACAGACGGGCGTGAAACATACACAGATCACCGTCATCGACGGCAAACTGACCACGGCAGACCTTGCAGCCTACCTGAAGGTGTCGGAATCCACGCTCCGGGCGTGGCGAGGTTCCAACGAAGGGCCCAGGCCTATTTATGTTGGCCGAGGCATTCGCTACAGCCTGGATGAAGTTGACGCTTGGATCGAGCGCAACAGCCGCAAGGAGCGCCGCCGCGTAGCCTGATTGGCCAGCCGAACCGAGACCCTTTGCGGTCCCCATGAAAAGGCCAGGCGTGCGATTCCCCCAAGCTCCATTGTTGCCGCGGACTTGGTCTTCATGCGCTTCATGCGCGCTTCTGTCGTTTTTTATCGTTGCAACCCATCCACTGCTTTTGCGCGGATGGGTGAGTGCGCAGCGTCGTCTCCGTCGAACCATATGCGCCTCAAGTATCTACATAGGGTCCGAGGCGGAAAACGCGATTCGACCGCTTGATCCGCGGCGTCTACAACGATGCCTCCGGGTGTGCGTGAACGCGGCATATCCAACCAGCAATCGAACAAGCCGATCAACCATCAGGTGGTGACCGCCAAACACGAGCCGTCCTAGTCGGTTCCGATCAGGCTGACAAATTCATCCGCGCCGTTTGGCGAAGGCACCCGTGATCGGGGTGTTCATCGACAAGGGCAGCCGCCCTGGAAAAGGAGGCCTCTGCCAACGTCCTCAATCGAAAGTTCACGAAATGAGCAGGGGGAAATGAACCGCGGACAGTAGCGCCACGGCTATGCTTCGACGGCCTCGGCACGCGAGAGGAACCCCATCGCGGGATGGGCACGTAGCCCGCGGATCCCTGCCGGCGTGCCGGCCACGAGCAACCCGACAGGCAGACCACGAGACACTAGATGCTGAAAGGCCCCGATCAGGACCGGCACTTCGACGGGCGTTGGGTTGTCGACGCCGTGCAGGATCAGGTAGCCGGATTCCTGCAGCCGGAAGCTCCGGCCACTCAACTCGGAGGCGGTGCATTCGTACAGCGGCCAGCCAGCGGCAGTGACTGTTGCGCGGGCCGTGGCGATCACACTGGCCTGACCCGGGGCATGCACGCAAGATGCAAGGGTGAGCAGACCCGGGGAGCCACTTCCATTTCCCAGTGAATAGGCCAGTTCCTCTGCCCACTCTTCCAGATCCATATCTTCATCTAACGCCCCCGTCTCCCGGAGAGCAACCTCGGCGACGCTGCAACCATATGATGCGTTCATGGAGAAACCACCGGTAGCGGGTGACATCCACGGCAATCTGGTCTGGTGCTAAATTTCCGCACCTTCCCGTCTGAACAGCTTCCGCGCAACCACTGTCTGCCAAAGCCTTCGACTCACGGTTACTCCTTACTTCGGCAGGATGTTGCCGGTCCGCCTGATCCAGATCCCATTTATGCCTCCTGCAACGCGGAATCGGTAATATCTTGCCGAAACAGCGTCCCCAAACTCAAGTGTGCGGTCTGTATCGACGGGATCGGCATCATTTTGCCGGTCTTGTCTGAACCGCAGTACGTTGGGCCCCGACGACACCGGAAATGGTTGCGGCACCGGTCTCCATGTGCAGCACCATGTCGACGTCAGCCGTCGGCCGGGTTACCGTCAGGCCGGCAGCGACCGCGTGAAGCTGCACCATGAGGCCGCCGACGAGTGTCCATTGCTCGTGGGGCAGGGCGCGTGCCAGCTCAACGCACTGCGGCCAGGGCGGCCCCCGGCCGCCGGGCGGGGCGGGCACGTCCCAGAGCGGCCGGTCGGCCGCCATCGAGCAGCTCCTGCAGCAGCCGTGCCCCGCCTGATCGTTCGCGGGTCCCCAGGGAGTTCATCAAGTCAACGGCCACTGCGGCCAGGGGAACCTCTCCGGCGGCGAATGGCTCATCGATGGTGAGCTCGTGCAGGATGACGTTGCCGCCCGGATCCGGGACCAGTCCGAAGGCATCGGTCAGATCCGCGACGTCGTCGGCCATGAGGTAGCCCTCGGCTGTGCCGCCGCCGGCCGTGAGCCCGAAGCGGTCGGCCAGCTCCGGGTCGGCCATGGCGCTGCCGCCGGTCGGCAGCAGGGTGTCGGTGACCTCGGGGATCACGGCGGGTGTCGCCCGGTAAGCGGTCACGAAGTCCTTGCCGCGGGCGAGCAGGTTCAGCTCGACGGGATCGATCCGGCGAAGGCGTGCCTTGAGCCGGGACCGCTCCGAGGAGCTGATCCAGTCAGGCTTCCCGCCGGAAAGCAGTGCAAGGGCTGCCCATGCCATCCGGGGTGTCCACGGCCGGCCGCGGCGGGTGCCGGCTTGGGCGAGCCGCTCGACGGACCCCGGGTCGATGATGACGGCGCGGCCGGCGCGGCCACTTACCGTCAGGCGTCCCGAGCCGGCGAGCCTGAGCACTGCCTGCCGTGAGACGCCAAGCTTTTCGGCCGTCTCGCTGGCCGTCAAACCATCAGGAATCATGCACTAATGTTGTCAACCCGCAACATTAGTGTCAATCTTGCGGACCGTTCGGAGCGGTGTCTCTGGTGTCTCCAGGGGCGGGCGTAGGCGGTGCGGTAGATGATTCTGAGGGCGGAGGAATCGTCCAGTTCGTCCCACACCGCAGCATGCCGGGGAAGCCTTTGTTCTGGCGATGGTAGCGGTGGAAGCATCCTGTTCGGTGACCTCGTCTGCGGTTGTTTGCTAAGGCGTACGAAGAACTCTCGTCTTGGCGATGCTGTACTCCTGTGGCCAGGGAAGTGCCACTCCGAAGAAGCCCCGCAAATACCCCGCCAATTAAATCTCATCGGGGGTGAGCGGAAAGCAGGACGACAACCGGACAATCCTCAGTTCCAGGGCGAAGTAACAGCCGAACCGCGTACCGGCCGCTGCCCGATGACGGACACGTTTACTATTCCGTCCGAAATTTGCCCAGATTCCTGTAGGGACGGGTAGTATCAGTCCGCCAGACGGGTCAAATCAACACGATAGGATCCTAGAGCTTCGGTTTTTTGGGGGAAGAATAAATGAGCTTTAGCGCAACTCGACTCACGTGTTATGCGCTGCTTTCCGCGATGGAACAGGACATGCGAGACATGATCGCAGAAGTCGTGGACGGGACTGGCTTTCCGATTGAGTTGCCAGATGAGAAGCGCAACAAGGCGCAGGAGCGGCGAAAGCGCGATGGCCAAGGTTCGGCAGTGACGCTCCCAGGGATTCTTCCGTATCTGGACTTCGCGGAAGCCTTCGAACTGATAATGACTTTAAAATCCAAGTTTGCAGTCGACCAGCTTGAGACGTTTAAGGCCCTCAATACCCGCATTGAGCGGGTCGTGGCTATAAGGAACCGGGTGGCGCATACGCGTCCCATGGAAATCGATGATTCTGCAAGCCTCATCGATACCGCTCGCTTGCTGGTCAACAAGGCCGCAGGCTGGTCGTCAACCGCGGACACAATGGCACGATTGGAGGCGAATCCCTCCTATGTCTTAGGGTTGACAGTTCGCCTTCCGAAGGACAATGACAGGGGTCCGCAACACAATCTGCCCGTGCCGGATTTCGACGAGACTGGTTTCTTCGGTCGGCAGGAGCAGCTCCGGCAGATCAAGAAAGCGATTAAAGGCCCGTACCCGGTGATCTCCATCCTCGGCGATGGAGGTATCGGAAAGACATCCATCGCGTTGAAGGCCGCATATGACCTATTGGATGATCCACAAGTCGCGTTCGATGCCGTTGTCTGGGTGACCGCCAAATCGACGATTCTGTCGACCCAGGAAATACAACGGATACAAGGAGCTATAGAGGATTCCCTAGGGCTATTCGATCAAGCGGCATCCTACCTGGCGGGGCAGACTGCGGCCGACCCTGAGGCCGAGATCTTGTCCTATCTCGAGAATTTTAAGGTTTTGCTGGTTCTAGACAACCTGGAAACCGTTCTGGATGACAGACTGAGGCGATTCTTGCTGGAGCTTCCGATCGGCAGCAAGGTCATGATTACGAGCCGAATCGGCGTCGGTAGCACCGAGTATCCTGTGAACCTTGCTCCTCTCGGTACGGACGATGCTGCACGACTGCTTCGAGCGCTCGCCCGAATCCGCGGAATTCAACAACTGAAGGAACTCCCGCAAAAGACTGTCGAATCGTGGGTGACCGCCATGAGTGGGCACCCAGCATACATTCGATGGTTCGTCTCAGGAGTTCAGACCGGTCGGCGACCCGAGGATCTGCTCACGAACAATGCTTTGCTCCTAGAGTTCTGCATGTCGAATGTCTATGAATACTTAGGAGAGAGCGCCCGCGCGGTGGTGCGCAGCATGCAAGTCCTCTTGGGGCCACGGAATCAAGCAGAGCTCGCCTACCTCAACGACTATTCAGCAGATGCGATTCAGTCTGCCCTGCTGGAACTCCTGACAACGAACTTTGTGTCTATGTCAAATCTAAATACCAGCCAGACAGTAGATACCGTCTACCAACTGACGGACTTTGGTAAGCAGTATTTGGATAAGCACCACCCTGTTGATTCAGAGGAACGAAAGTGGCTTCTGAATCGCAAAGACGGTTTATCTCAGATGGGAACGGGTTTAGTCGCTCAAAGCCGGGCGACCCCTTATGACCCTGCCACAGTATCCGTCCGCGGACCGGGAGATTTTCACGTTGCCAGACTTCTCCGAGAAGCGCTCTCCATTTCAGATGAGCACGAACGCGCACTCGAACTCTGCTTCGAGGCTCAGAAGCTATCTCCCACATATTCTGAGGCTTGGCGAATAGAAGGATACATTCGGGCTCTGGATCGAAATGACCACGCCGCGCAAGCAGCATATGAAAGAGCTATCGAGCTTGCCCCGGAGTCAGGCTCGGCGCGTTTTCACTACGGGACCTTTCTCTTGACGGTGGCGGGGGATGCACAGGCTGGATTGAGAGCGCTTCAGGCGGCGGCTAAACTGGACACCGTTTCTCTTGAAATCCTAAGCGGCATTGCATGGGCGCACTTTGCCAATTCAAATTTTGGTGAGGCAGCTGAGGCAGCCGGCCATATTTTTCGCGACAAGCAGTGCCCACACCAGGACCGAGTTTCGGCACTTATCCTGTTAGTCCGGGCCAGAAATTCGAGCGCCCTCCACCACGCTGAAATCGACGATGTCGACGGAGCAGTGGAGGCCGTAGAACTTGCTGTTGAGTTTCTCGAGGAAGTTCGCGACGGTGACCTTATAGCAAGTGCAATCGATTCAATCTTGTTCTTGATGGAAACTGTCAAACGGATTCAGGAAAACAGCGAGGGCTACGCTAAGTCCAAGTCGGCTCAATTCGTCGAAGTACTGGACGGCCTCTGTGAACAGATGCCGGGCTCTAGTTCCAGGCTTATCGGGCGAGTGCAGAGCATCAAAGCCGAGAATGGGTACCTGTTCCTAAAGGCCGACAGCGGTGACTACTTCTGCCACGTGCGGGACTGCCCGAGAGTCGACGACTGGTCCAAGATGCGACTAGGCGCTGTATGCGGATTCACGCCTGTCGTCCACCCCACAAAAGGTCTTCGAGCGACGTCCGTCGCACTTCTCGAGTACTGAGAGCCCTCAGAGCCGGCTGGCCAGTCCAATCCCCAGACCCAGTATGCGCAGGCTCAGCAGTCGCTGGCGGGCTATCCGCAGGGGGCAGTATGCTCCCGGCCGGTACCAGCAGCAGGCGCCGTGTATGCAGCAACCCCAGCCGCAGTACGCCCAGCGGGAATGGTCTCCCGCTGGTGTCCAGCCCTGATCGCGCTGCTGACCTTCGCCGCCCCTCAGCCTGTTTTGAACGTGCTCTTCCCATAGGCACTGGCAGAATAACGCACTGGATTCGTGCGGCGTTTCCCGTGCACGCATCCAGTGATCCCGCGTGCTTCCCGAGCAGGTGCTAGGGAAGCAATGCACATAAGTTCCCCCGAGACTCTCAAGAAGGCGGAGCATATTCGTCCTTTCCCGAGCTTCCCGAGCAAAGCATATGCCTTCGATGCCTACTAATGAACTAAGGAAAAGCCCTGGCGAACCCATGGCATCGCAAGACCTGTTGAGCTGATGTAGTAGTAGTTTCTGCTAGGGATGCAAGGGAAGGGGTATTTCAAGAGGTAGGAACGCCTATATAAGGGGCGAAAGGTAATCGACGTTCCCGAGCATCAGCTGGGGAGGTGCTGGGGAACAACAGGGAAGACCTCGCTCATCAATGTCGTTAGCTAGGTCGAGACGAGGATGGCCTGCTGTGGGATGGGGCTCAGCCCAAGATCGAGTGACTCGAACGCTTTGGAGGAAGCTTCGGCTGGACTGGGGGAAGCTCAAACACCGGCGACGTAGCGCACGGCACGACATCTTGTCGGTTCGAGGGAGACTCGTAAAGGGCGGTACTCACGTCTTAAGACGTCCTACGACGAGAATGCGCCGCTATGGGCGCTTCAGCCCGCATAGGTGCGGACATGAACATCAACGACACAGAACGCCAATCCCCCTCCGTGGCCCAGAATCGTGGCGTCACCGGTTGCTCTGGGGCCCCCGAGCGTGCCAGCGAGGAAACCCTGGCCGCCCTGGCCGCCCTGGCCGACGGCATGCTACCGGACCTGCCCGCCTGGACTGCCGAAGACTACGCTCACGCCATCACCGGTTCCGGCGCCGATAAGCTCGCCGACTCCGGCGTCGCCCCGCTGGTTGCCGCCGCCCGCGGCTACAAGCTGCTGGATGCCTCCAACGTCGCCGCCGAGCTCAAGCTCATGAATTTCAAGCCGCAGTCCGGGCAAGGCAAGCGCATGCGCCGGTCCCTGACCGCCGAAGGCCAGGACGGCATGCAGATGCCCTGGTACTCCGTCGCCGACATCCAGAACGCGGCCCGCAACCAGGTCACCCCGGAACCGTTCACCTACCAGGTGCGCCCCTCGCACCCGGAAGACAATGAACGCGGCAAGCCGATCAAGTACGAGTTCGCCGGCGGCATCGGCACGCCGCTGGACCTGCACCCGGGCACCCCGACCGACTGGATCGACGGCACCCCGGTCGTCATGTTCGCCGAAGGCATGCTCAAGGGCGACGCCGCCCTCTCAGCCTACCTGCGCACGCACGGCGCCTCCTGGGACGACCTGCGCTGGGACGGCGAAGGCGATCCCCGGCAGAAACTGGCGGCCTTGTACGAGAACATCGCGCTGCCGGACCGCGTCCTGATCGTCTCCATCGCCGGGATCTACAACGACAAGCAAAACCCGATCGACTGGCGCGAAATCGTGCTCAAGGACCGCGAGGGCTGGATCGCCTTCGACGCGGACCTGACCGAAAACCTCTTCGTGCACCGGGCGGCCGTCGGCCTCTACAAGTACCTGGAAGAAAAAGCCAAGATGAAGACGGTCAGGGTGCTCAACCCGACCGTTACCTCCGGCGACGGCGGCTCCATCGCCAAGATGGGCGTCGACGACTTCCTGGCCAAGGTCGGCTCCTGGAAGCGCCTGGTGTCCTACCTGTCCGTGACCTTCCCGCCGGCCCCGGCCACCGACGAGGCTGAGAAGCCCGGCAACTGGCGGGTCACCAAAGACGGGTTCCGCACCGAAGAATGCATCCCGGTCAACGCCGGCCCCAACGGCGAGCAGACCGGTGTCCGCTGGGAGGAGCGCGTCGACCTGGGCGGGCGTATCCTGGCGTTCGAATCGGTGCGGCAGCCCACCGACCAGGAGCTGAGGACGGGATCCTTTTCCGAGGAGGTGGCGAACTCGGATGTAGTCGAATCTCGTGTGAACGTCGAGATAACCTGGTGGGAAGATGGCCGAAACCGAACCGGGATCGTGTCCGGACCGGAAAAGATCCTCAATTACGCTCCCGCGGACTGGGATCGCCACGGAGGGCATATTCCTCGGTCGCTTCTGACACATCGAGCATGGCCCCCAAAGGGTGCTAATGGAGACAAATGGCTCTCGGCGATCAAAGCCCACCGCCGATCAGAAGTCGGGCATACCACCCGCTGGATGCAGATGGGCTGGGTGCCGGTCGAAGGCGGCAACCCGGTGTTCCTGATCGGCGACACCGTCGTCGGCGACAACGACCTGGGCCAGAACGCGACCCCCGGCGTGGACGAGAACGTCCTCGACCGCGCCCCGCACTTCGGCGTCGGCGACAACACCTACGCGGACTGGACAGACGAGTCCTACCGCGAAGAGGTCGCCCGCGACTTCCGCAAGGTCGTGGACACCTACATCTTCTCCGAAGCCTGGACCGAGCCGGCCACCGCCGCCCTGGTGCTGGCCGCCGGCCTCCGCCCGGCCGTGCCGCTGCGCCCGCGCGCCACCTGCTACATCTACGGGCCCAAGGGCGGCGGCAAGTCCTGGACCGCGCAGGCCATGATGTACTTCTGGGCGCGCAACCGCTCCGACTGGCAGGACCAGCTGCCCGGCTCGGCCAAGGACACATTCGCGTTCCTGGAAAAGGTCGTCTCGCTGACCCCGATCTGGGTCGTTGACGACCTGGCCCCGTCCACGTCGAAACGGCAGGCCGAGTCCGAGACCGCGAAGCTCGAGGACCTGACCCGCGCCATCTTCAACAACGCCTCCAAGGGCCGCATGAACTTCGACATGACCTCGATGAAATCCAACAAGCCGATCAGCCAGCTCGTGATCACCGCCGAGAACGAACTGACTACCGCTTCGGTGAAGGAACGATTGATCCCCACCTACATCGGCAAGGGAATGCTCAATCCTTCCAGAGAACCTACAGACGCCATCAACGACGCCGCTCGGAACGAGGGCCTGCAGGCGCGTTTCACGGTGCACGTAATCACGTATCTGCGCGACCGGGCCGTACGCAAGGGCGGCTGGCCGGGACTGATCAAATGGCTCGAAGACAACCGGTCCATGATCAAGGAAGCCACCCGCGACATCATGAAGGAACGCGGCATCACCTCAGCGAACCTGGAGCGCTCCTCCATCCTCGCCGCTGACGTATCCCTTACATTCGCAGTCCTCAAGGACATGGCCCTAAACCTGGGCCTGGAAAAGAAATACCTGTCCCTGTTCATGAACGGCGAGGGCCTGGGTGCGGAGATCATTGCCCGTGTCTCCGAGGCCTACGTGGACAACCAGACGGCAGCCCCGGGGAAAGCACTTGTTCAAGCCCTTTCGTCTGTTCTCGGGGCTGGACATGCCCACGTTCTCAGCGCTGAGGACCCCGCCAGTCCGCCTTTGGGTGAGGCGGACGGCTACTCGAACAGCATTAACTTCAAGCTCGGTTGGGCTGTCGCCGATGAGAAAGGGTTTCTGAGACCTAAAGGACCAACCATCGGATCCGTCGTAAGTTACAAGGGTCTACGAATTATTCTCTTCACGAAGGAAGCGTTCAAGGTTGCGCAGCTGCACAGCCCTGAGCTAATCCCATACGGCCACACCCAGCAGGCTGCGTGGCCAGGAGTGTGGGAGGAAGGGCTCACCCCTCCAAGCCTTCCCCGTCCGAAGAGCCGCGGCAGCTTCATCAACACCTATGCCCATGGCACCGGAAAGGGCAGGCCGAAGGGGCTTCCCGTACCTGTAGATACTGTTGTTGACGGTGTCATCCAGGAATAGGGCTGGACCCTCTCCTGAGGGGATCGGGCGTTGTCACGAGCGGTTTCATGAGTCGCTGCCCGCAGTATTGCCTGAAAGTTCAGCTGCGCTAGTGTGGCGCAGAGTCGTTTCTGCGCGCGGAATGGGCCGCTGTCGAGTAGCCATCGGCGAAGGGGCATGAACCTCATGACCGGGATAGGTGCGTTGGTCTTGTATATTCTGTGGACAACAGAGTGGCGCATTTCAAGGACCTGAAACGGCACGCCTCCCTTAAAGGAGCCAGCATTGTTGGCCGCCAGCGGTAAGGGGGTGGACATATGCACCTCGTTTCGACAAGACCGAATCGTCGAATGCGCCAGGCCAATCTACATCGCTCGCTCGCATGCTTACGTTGAGGAAGGAGTGCTAGATGTGACGGCCGCTCATATGACTGCCTTTTCACTTGGTGCTCTCTGTACCTCCGGAAGCGCCGCAGCTCGGTCGTGCGGCTGCTCGTATGACATGGTCAGGATCGTCCTAAAGTCATCTTCTGTGAAGCGAATGGTCCTCAGATCCAAGCGTCGGTGGGGCCAAACTGCCCCATAAACTTTTTGCCTAACCGATCGCTCGGGGATTCCGAGGCGCTCCGCCATGTCTTTCGGAGTCAATAGTGTATTCGATGCGGACATTGTCCCTCCAGAGGTTTCTGCTGTTGTTATCTCGGATTCTGAGCATCTTCGGGTTCATTTGCTCTATGCGACCTGATGTCGAACGGCCAGAGCAGTAGCTTGCCCGGAGGCTCTGTCTCCATCATGTGTGCGGCGATGGTAGCAGACGTCATCTCCTATAACCGACATTGCGAGCGATAGTCCTGACCGTCCTCATTCTCTAACCCGGTTCCTGAGGGTGACCGGTTTCTGCGGTGCCTGGGCACGTGCGGCCATGGCGGTGGTCCTTCCTTGGAAAGGGTGCGTCGGGGGAGGGTCAGGCGGCGAACGGATCGTCGTCGTTGCGCATGCGTTCCAGCCTGGCCCGGACCTTCTCGTCCATTCCCGACCGGGAATACATCGGGTGGTCCGCGGGGTGGTCCAGAAGTGGTCCACCGGACCGGTCCACCCGCTGGTCCGGACCGGTCCGCGGGGTGGTCCAGGAAGTGGTCAGCGGGTGGTCCATAGTGGTCCGCCTGGACCGGACCAGCAGCTCAGAGAGGCGGTCCACAATCTGTTGGTCCGCCGGCTGCCTGCCGATGAGAGATCCCAGTGTCCGCGCGAGTTTTTCGCCCTTGAGGACATCTGCCCCGGGCACCTGGAAGAGGATGGTCCGGACCGGCTGGGTGGTCCGGCTGGACCACACAACAACCTTCGGGCGGACCACTTCGGACCGCGTGCGGTCCAGGAAACGGACCAGGCTGGTCCGGGCCATTTCCATGGTCTTTTTCTCGGTGTGGACCACCCGGACCAGACCGCGCCGGTTGGCGCCGCCGAACGTCCAGTAGAGGCCCGGTAGCCACATCTTGGTGTCGAGGATCAGGACCCGTTTGCCGCTGACGACGACGTGGTCGATGTTGGCGCTGATGCCCTTGATCGGGATGCGCAGGTCGTGCAGGACGGCGGCCCGGTCCGCGAACGAATCGAGGAGCTCTGCGGTACGCCGTTCACCGATTGCGCCGATGTTTGCGACGTCCTGGTTCTTCGCCCAGTGAGCGTTGTCGAGTCCGGCCGCGGCGGTGCCGAAGGTTCCGTTCGCCATGCCCGCGCCTAGAGGAAGATCCGCAGGACGAAGTACAGTCCCAGGACGACGAGGATCGCCCCGAGCACCTTGCCGCCGGCGCCGTACATCCAGTCCTGGATGTTCTTGCTTTTCTCGTCGGGGTCGCCACCGAAGCGTTTATTCCAGTTCTCAGCCATGCCCGTCCTATGCAGGCGCGAATGCGCACGGCACCGGTCGTGGAGTCCCGAAAGAGCGCCGGGCGTGGAAGGATTCCACGATGACTGGCAGGCGTAGCCTAGGGTGGAGCAGTGCTTCTCGTCATGCTTGTCGGATGGGTGCTCGTCAGGGTTGCGGCCACGTACGCAGTCCGTCATCCGAGGGGCAGGAACGAGCCTTTTTCGCCGGAGCGGAAGCGATACCTGTCTTTCTTCCTTATCGGTGCAGTTTGCGTGCTCGCTGGTTTCATCGCAGCTTAGGGCCGCCGATATATCTGGGGATACCGTTGGTGTGCCCCACCACAGGTGGGCCGCTCCCGCGCCACCTCCGGCTCGCATCAGAGCCGGAGAAGATACCGTTGCAGAGGCACCAGCTGATGCGCAGGCTCCTTCCAATGTGGTTGTCCTACCGTGTTTAGAGGGGAATACAGCCAGGGACAGTGAAAGGGAGCAGCTGTGTCCAGGAGAGCCATGAGCAAAGCATCGCTCGTGCTGCGAGGCGACGGGCTCTTGCACCTGCAGTGGGAGCCGGGGTCTCGCATCGAGGAAGAGGACGCCAAGGCCGCAATGATCGCAGTCGACAGCATCTGCGAAGACCAACGACATCCGATGCTGGTTGACATGGAGGCCACGGCCTCGGTCAGCCGCGCGGCGAGGACGCTGTTTACACGCCCCAGCGCAGTTTCCCGTATCGCCCTGCTGGGGTCATCCCCGGTCGACCGCGTGATCGTCAATTTCTTCCTGGGAGTGCACACCCCGCCATGTCCCACACGGTTCTTTACCTCGCGCGCCGACGCCATGGAATGGCTTACAGGACCTTGACCATGCCGGTATAGCCGTGACCAGGCACGATCCTGATGCTTGTCGAAGGGATGCATACCGGGGCCGGGAAATCTGCTACTGAATTGGCAGGATCACTATGGGCAGAGTTGTTGTGCCGACCGCCTGTCCTTCATACGCTTGTCAACGGCCGCAGTGTCGCGGCCAGCGAGGGGAGGGGTATGGAATGAAAGACAAGCTGGAAGTACTCGTACGGGTGGACCTGGAATGTGTTTCGGCACGCATCGAAGTCGTCGGTTTGGTAAGCGCCAGAAATGTTACGGCCCTCTTCAATCTCGCCAAACGCGCCAGCTCCATCATCACTGGCCTGGAGGTTGTCCTCGACTTGGGCGGTGCACGCGTGACGCCCGGTGCTCTGGAGCAGCTCACCCAAAGCGCGGCGTCCTGCCACCTGCCTGCGTCCCTGGAGTCAATGCAGACCGACTGCAGACTTGTCATAGTCCCACCCATGGAAGTCGCGTTTACTTCGGCTACAAGCCAGGCAGCCTAGGGGATTCAACCGCTGCGGCTGGGTGACTGCCGGTAGAGCTCGAAGAAGTGCGTGGCCTGCTCTTCCATGCCCAGGTAGTGGAAGGCAGTTTGTCTGTATCCAGTTCTGTGACCTGCCCAGGATTCGGCGGACGGAAAGATGGCGTGCAGCAGAGAATGACGCCCATTACCCTTGAGGATGCCTCCTCGGCCGGTACTGCAAAAGGGTGTCGCGGTGGTTGCCGACCGGGACGAGATGCATGTACTGCGGGTGCATGGAGATGAATCCGCAGACAGCAGGACTCAGCGGCAGCACGGTGAGACCCTTGAGCCCTGCCACCCTGAGGGCGTGGGAAATGAGGCATGGGACGAGGTTGTCGATTCGGTGCTCACGGCTGATGGTTGTTTCGATCAGCCGCATTTCACCGTTCACAAGGCGGTAGCGCAGAAATCCGGCGAGGTGTCCGCCCAGGTAAATCTCAAATTGTTCAGCTGCTTGATTCTGCCGCACCACCGGTTTCACCTTCGTGCCGGGCAGCTGTCCGCAGCCGTCGCCAGCCTCCTTGAGCGGAGTCATCACGGCACGGTCAGGCGAAGTGGCACGAATTCGGGGTGGGGGATTGCAATCATGCTGGGTTTCATGGCGAGGACTTCGATAGATGCTGGAAGCCGGCTGCTCGACTTACGGCCTACCCTAGCCGATCCACCGCCCTGCCGGAAGCGCGATGTGATCACGCTACTCTCGGTGGCGAAAATGCCCTGGCACAGTCCCGGCTATTCAGATCATCGGCGCGGTTTGTACCGGTTCAGGACCATGTACGCGCCCGTGCCCGCCAGCAGGAAACCCAGGACCCCAAGCACCGTCAGCTGTGCGATGATCCCGGCAACAACCGCAACAACAGCGAAACCGGCCACGATGATCAGGAAACCATACACCGTGCGGGCACCTGAACTCTCAGCGGAAGCGTCCCGGCCCAATTTGCGGGCCAGCCCCGGACCGTCAGCGAAGAGCTCCTACTCAAGTTCCTGAAGGCGTCTGCGCTCTTCGTCCGACAACGCCATGGCGGCCTGCTTCCCGGGTGCGGTCTGAACTTCTACGGCAGGACCCGGAGCCTGTCGCTACCCGAATGCGGTCCGCCGTAAATTGTCTAACTATCATTATCGGCCGCGGCCCGGAAGCGGGCCAGAGGGGCTCCCACGAACAGTGCCGCCAGAAGGCGCGAAATGCGGCGTGTTTTCTGGTTGGGCACCACCGGCGCACCCAGGGAAGACAAGCCTACAGCCGCTATACCTGCAGTGACTGCCTGAGGAAGAGCGCCGTCTTTTCTGAAGGTTCGGTGCCGAACTCGAGGTGGAGCATGGAACGGAAATCTCGATAAGTGCGCATCGCCTCTGCCCGGTTGCCGTCGGCGAGCTGGGCTCGCAGTAACAGTTGATAGGCAATTTCGTGAGCAGGATCCAGCTCAATCATCGTCCGCGCCGCGTCAATGGCGTTGTCATTATCTCCGTTTGCCAGAAGACGGACGGCTGCCCTCTCCAGCGCCGCCAGCCGCAGCAGTGTCCATCGCTCCTGCTCATCGATGACCCAGTCCTCATACCATCCCGGCAGCAGTTCAGCTCGGCGCAGCATGGCCATCAAGGACCGCCCCGGAGAGTGGATCTCATGTGAAATCTGTTCACGGAAGTGCTCTAAATCCAGCCGGACCTGCCTGGACAGGGCCAGCTTTCCGTCGCCGATTTCGAGCAGGTCCGGCCACTTCCGCCGGAGGGCACATACCGTGGCGCGCAGGCTTCCCGAAGCCTGCCTTTCTGTAGTTTGCGGCCACAGCATTCCGGCCACTACGTTCCGCGACAGGCTGCCACGCAAAGCCAGCAGGGCCAGCAGCCGCTGCTGCCGGAGGACGACCCGGATCTCCTTGCGGTTATGGCTCAACTGCCAGCCGCCAATGACCTGCAGTTCCCACGACTGGTCAATTCCCATCGCAAATCCCCAAAACCTCTGTGAGGCAAGCCGCGTTTCGGTGCGCGAGCAGGTGCGGCCGTTCCCCAATCCCTGCGATTTACGGATACTCTCTCCGTAGCGAAAACCGTAGCGCGTGCCTTTGCGCCGTTGCCATCCCCAGATTTGGGTGCAGTAGCCGGCGAGGGTAATTTGTGCTGTAGTCTGCGTTTGGCGCCTGGTGTCGACGTGGAATGGTTAAGCGGCTTTCATATAAATCTCCCAGGCCAGTTAGGTCCTCTTCTCGGCAGGCAAAGCTGTGTAGAGGGTAAGGTTCGGACCGTTCATTTCATGCTGTTCGGTCGACGACCAAGGGTAGGTCACTGCAGGTTGATGAGCTTTGCGGCGATGCTTCCCTTGGCACTCGCTATAGCGGCGCCTAATTCTTCTTCACGGCGTTCAATAACCTCAAGCTGGTTCCGCACAATCAGGTCGGTCTCCTGGAGCATGCGCATCAATTGAGGGGCTTCGAGCACGGGCATGAGGCCCCATTCGTTTGCTTCACCGAGTCCGTAGCATTGAGTAACGAGCTCATGGTCGCGAATTACGTCTGTGAGCTGCTTTCTGTCATCGAAGAAGCTGCCCTCGGTTCGTTCTCCAAATCTAAGGTTTTTGACCTCGTCTGAAACGGTCAAGATCATCTGTTGGGTTCCGTCCGGGGCGGGACTACCGTTAGACCATTCGAGGTGCATTACCCAGTCGGGAAAGTCGTGACGGATGTTCTCTATAGATTTTGCGAATTTGGTATGCCGTTGCTGTTTGGCTTCCTCCTTTTCAGAAGTAGCCTGTAGGTTCTCCTTGAGAACGCCATGTGCCTCTTGGAGGGCGGAGGAAAGTTTGTCAATCTCAGTGGAGAAGTCGACTGTCCGCTCAGCTTTCTTTTCGATTTCCACTGTTCCAGAGTTCGAAACACTCCACCAATAATCATTCTCATGGCTGTTTGCTGGCAGAATCTCCCGGACCGTTTGAGCCCACGTCGGATACTCGAGCTCATCAGGGACGTCAGCGATACGAAATACTGCACGTACCCGCTCCGACTGAAGATCCACTTTTACGCAATCCTCAATGTGTGCGGGGCCATCAGCGGAACGTACCAGCCGCGCCTCAACATCGGCTCGATGCCGCCGATTGGGTGTCCACGATTGAGTGGCTCGTTCGTATTCAATGATCCACTCATACGCAAACGACAAGGCCCTTTCGGAGTCCTCGGCGTTCAGCACGTCGCCCTGCTCGGCAATAGTGGATAGGAACCATTCAACCTCGGCTGCATCGATCGAGAAGGCCAAGGTGTCTAGAACTGCCTGCACTTCGTTGAGTTGTCTGCTCAGGTAGTCATGACTCTTTCGGTCGAAAGTCTCGCTCGTCGTAGGTTGCGGCCGCCGCCAATGACCGCGATTGCCTCTTAGTTGTTTCCACCTCGTTAGAGCAGTTCGGTACGCTCTTTCCGCGTGTTTGACGCAAGAGGCGTAGTTGCCCAGATTCCGCTCCAGCTCTGCTTGACGTATATGGTCGCGAAGACTTGCATCTTGGATGGCATCTGACAGGACTACTCGTCGAATATCAATGGAAAATTGCGCGTCAATTAAAGTGGAAACGTACAATTCAGTGGCACTGGCCCAAAGCGGAACCTGGACCCGGTCCGGTTCAAGACCTTCATGCTGGGATGCGTTGCGGGCGCGCCGCAGGTGCCTAATGTCAGGCAGAACAGTTGGCTTCCATGCAGGCCCGATACTTTGAACCAGACGGCTGATCAGATCGTCCAACGTGCCTTTGGTAGGAGCCACACCTCGGGTCACCGCTACAAGCGAACTCACGCGTTCCACAACTGCATCCAGTGCAACTATTGCGGTTCCTCGACGGTACCGGTTCGCGGCCTTCGCACGAGATAAGGCATCCTCAAGCGCCGTGCGGAGTGCGACGAGTTGCTCAACTTCATGTGGTGTCAGCGGAATCACCGTCCCATTGTCATCGAGTTTTGGCCGGACACGAAAACGCAAGCTTCCTAATCATTGGCTCCAGTACCGGAATTTCTAGGCGTGCCGCAGCGGGAGATCATGTCGAACATGGACAGAGGCAAGGCCAGCAAGAGGCAAAGCTGCACCAGAAAGCTGTTCAAGAGCCACAATGCATGTGCGCGTAGCGCGTCCCGTAAGCCGGTCCACCGCAGTTTAGAACTAGGGACTCGCTTCTGCGGACTAGAGGAGCGACGGCACTTGACGATCGCTAAGCCGATGAAGTTGACGGAATTCTCAGTTAGCAAGCAGGGATGCAGGGTCCAAGTTCCGGCTTATCGGTGGCCTGGAGTGCGGATAGCCGCAGAATCGGGAGAAACCCGGTGGCCGGCCTGCATTTTCATCATCCAGCGGCCTACAGCGCCCATCACCCGCATGGACAGCGACCAGTAAACCACTCCGGCGGCCAGCGAGGCCGCCACTGCCAGCGCGGGACTGAAGGGTGCCAGACCGGGGTAGACGAGCCAGTGGGCCAGGTAGGCGTACAGGGAGGAGGCGGCGAGGACACCGAGCAGGCGGTGGCAGCCGTTCGGAACGGGTACGGCCGGTAGCCAGGTCAGCAGGAGAATGCCGGCCAGGATAGTTGCATCGCGGTAGGGGTTATCGAAGAACCCGGGCACGGTTGACGCGGCGATGGCTGACACCAGGATCCGCTGACGCAGGGTCCGCGTCCGCGCCACGGCCCAGCCGAGGGCGAAGAGCCACAGCACAGGTGCGGGATTCGGCGCCGGCAGGATGAGGATCTCGAAGCGGGTCAGCAGCCCGACCGCCGCCAGGGCCAGCGGAAAAGCGAAGGGGAAGCGGCGCTCGGCCCGGGCCGCCCAGGGTATGGCGAGCAGCCCAGCCACGGAGATCAGCACGTAGACCAGCATCTCGATGAACCAGAAGTCCCAGCGGGTGGTCCAGGTCTCCGGCCCCACGAAGGAGTTGAGCAGCACGATGTTCTCCGGGCCGTACCTGTCGGTGAGCAGGTAGGCAACGGCGATGAACGCCACGCTCGGCACGATGATCCGCCCGAGGCTGCGCAGCTGGCGCCTTAGCCTCGGGACCCGGTCACCGCCGAGCTGGAAGCGGGCGAAGTTGTAGCCGGCCACGGCGAAGAGCACATGGGCCATGCCCGGCCAGTGCAGCAGCTGTGCATGGGTGCCGATGATCAGGACGATCCCTGCGGCCCTGAGCAGGACGCCGGTCTCCAGCGGTGCGAAGAACCGCCGCCGCGCCGGCCGGCCGCGCCGGGCCAGGTCCCCGACGGTTAGGAGATGCCAGTCCGGCGGCAGTTGGCCGAGCGCCTTTTCCAGCCGGATCGAGGCGGCCACATAGGACAGGGAGTCACCGCCGAGCGAGACGAACGTGTCCATGTCCTTGACGTCGTCGCACTCCAGCGCGTCGGCGAAGATCGTCCGGACGTCCGCCGGCCCGGCCGGGACGTGCTGGGACGCCGCGGGTTCAGCGTCAGGTGCCGGTTCCGGCCGGGCGAGGGCCAGCACGCCCTGGTAGTCCACCTTCCCGTTGGCCAGCCGGGGGAAGCCGGTGACGGCGTGCAGTTCCACCGCACCGCGCGGGAGTCCGAGCCGCTGGGCGAGTATTTTGCCCAGCAGGGAGGTGTCGTGGTCGCCCTCGACCGCGACCACGAGGCCCCGGTCGGATCCGGCGCCGGCTGCCGGGACCCCGAGTTCGGCGAGGATCTTCTCCACCTGGCCGAGGTCGATGCGCAGGCCGACGATCTTCACGAACCGGCTGCGCCGGCCCACGACCTCGTAGACGCCGGACGGGTGTCTGCGGGCGAGGTCCCCGGTGCGCAGCTCGTCGATGGTGCGGCCTGCCGCGAGGTCTCCCGGGCATTCGGCGTAGCCCAGCATGACATTCGGGCCGGTGTAGACGAGTTCGCCGTCCTCCAGCCCCGGCACCGGATCGATGCGGAAGGCCCCGCCCGGCACAGGAATGCCGATGGTGCCCGGGTTTTCGGCCGCGAGCTGCGGCGGCAAATACGCCATGCGGGCGGTGGCCTCGGTCTGCCCGTACATCACGAACAGGTCCCAGCCGCCGCGCTGGCCCAGCCCGCGGTACCGTTGCGCGGTTGCCGGATCGAGCCGGCCGCCGGCCTGGGTCACGTACCGTAGGCCCGGAAGGTCCATCTGTGAGAACCCGACCCGGTCGAGCAGCTCGAAGGTGTACGGAACGGCCGCGAACGTTGTCGTGCTTTGCTGCCGGAACAGGCCCCAGAAGCAGGGGTCCACCACGGACAGGTCCGTGAGCACCAGCCCGGCGCCGCGCAGCAGGTGGCTGTTGATGACCGAGAGGCCGTAGCAGTAGGACATCGGCAGCGTCGTGGCCGCGCGGTCGCTGGCCCGGATGTCCAGATACCCGGCGATCGACTCGGCGTTGGACTGGAGGTTTTCCCGGGAGAGGCGCACCAGCTTGGGCGAACCGGTGGAGCCGGACGTGCTCAGCAGCAGGGCCAGTTCGGGATGCAGCGCATGGGCCGTCCCCTCACGCCGCACTTCCAGCAGCGGCTGCCCGTTGCCCGGGCGCATGACGACGTCCGGGTCATAGCCGGCCAGGATCGATTCGAGGGCGGCAGGCTTGTCGGCTGGCACGAGGATGAGCGGGTGGCCGCCCGAGAGCGCCGCCAGGTACGCGACGAGCGAATCCACGTCATTGGCCGCCGCCAGCACGGCCAGCCGCCGCACCGGCCCCAGCCGCTGCGCGACATCGTTGACGCGCTCGGCCAGCTCCCGGTAGGTCAGCACCTGGTCCGCCATGAGGACGGCCGGGCGGTCTCCGTGGCGCGCCAGATCGGCAGCGAAGGGGGCGCGGGCAAGGTCCAGCTGTATGGTCACCGGGAAAGCATATTAGCCAAGCCTTACCTAACCTCGTTCATTACGGGTTTATTGCGGGACAGTGGCCGATGTACCCTTTCGCTTCACCCGGGAGCCGGTTGCCGGCGGCGACGTGATGGCCGTGTCGCCAGCAAGCAGTGTGGGTTCTGTGTCCGGGGCCACCGTCACCGCGACGGCCGTTCCTACGGGGTGGCGCACGGTATGCGGCTGCCAGGACCGCACGGTCCGACCGGAGGCAAGGCGCACGGTATGTAGCACAAAGGGCCCGTGGTACTCGACCGCCACGACCCTGGCGGCGGACGCCGGGTCCGCCGCCAGCGCCACTTCGTGGGGCCGCAGCACCACATCCACGTCCACATCGGCGCCGGCCCACCCGGGAAGCGTGGAAACCGCCCCTATCTCGCATGTCAGCACGGCGTTGTGCACATGGGCCGGCAGGAAATCCGCGTCCCCCATGAAGGAGGCGACGAAACGTGTGGCCGGCTGTTCGAACACGCGCTCCGGGGTGTCGACCTGCTCCATCCGCCCGTTGCGCATGACGATCACGCGGTCGCCCACTGAGAGCGCCTCGGTCTGGTCATGGGTCACGAGGATTCCGGTGGTGCCGGTCTCGCGCAGCACGGCGACGGTATCGGCCCGGACCTGCGCGCGCAGGCTTTCGTCCAGGCTGGAGAAGGGTTCGTCGAGGAGCACGACCGCCGGTTGGGGTGCCAGGGCCCGGGCGAGGGCCACACGCTGGGCTTCGCCGCCGGAGAGTTCGTGCGGGTACCGGCCGGCGAGATGGGGCAGGCGCACGAGTTCAAGGACTTCGGACACCCGGGCCCTGCGGCCGGAACGGGGACTGCGGTGGAGGCCGAATGCGACGTTCTGCGCCACGGTCAGGTGCGGGAACAGGGCGTGGTCCTGAAACACCAGGCCGACGCGGCGCCGTTCCGGCGGCTGGAAACGGGTGCGGCCGGCTACCACTTCGCCGGCGATCCGGACCGAGCCCGCGTCCGGGCGCTCCAGCCCGGCGATGAGCCGCAGCGCGGTGGACTTGCCGCAACCCGAGGGCCCGATCATGGTGATCAGTTCCCCGGGCGCGGCGGTCAGGTACAAGGAGTCGATAGCAGGTGTTGTGCCGTAATGCTTGGCTGCCCCTTCAAGTACGAGGGCAGGAGTGCTCTGATCGTTCGCGGCGGTTCTGCGGGTGAGGAAGCCGAGTGCGGATCCCATGTTCATCAGTGCTCCTTCCGGCGGTTTTCGGTCAGGCGTACCTGGCGGAACAGAAAGAACACCGGAACCACCGCGAGGGAAACTATCACCAGGGCCGGCAATGCGGCCTTTTCCCAAAAGTTTTCCCGGGCCAGTTCGTAGGTCCAGACGGACAGGGTGCTGAATCCGAACGGGCGCAGCAGCAGCACGAGGGGCAGTTCTTTGACGGCGTCGATGGACACCAGCACCAGTGCGACGGCGACGCCGGGCCGTACCAGCGGCAGGTGTACCCGGGCCAGGACGCGGGCCGGCCCGGCGCCGAGGCTGAGCGCGGAGCGGGTGATCGACGGCGGAACTTTAGCGAAGCTGGCGTCCACGGCTTGGTAGGCGGGGGCCAGGAAATGCACCGTGTAGGAGTACAGGATGCCCAGTACGGAACCTGTGACCAGCAGGCCGGTGCCGCCGGCCACGCCGACGGCCTCCAGCAGGTCATCCAGGACGGTGAAGGCCAGGAGCACGCCGATGCCGACCACGGCGCCGGGGACCGCGTAGCCGAACGTGGTCAGCTGCGCGGCGCCGCGCACCAGGGCGCCGCCGCCGAGCCGGAGGCTGTGCCCTATCACCACGGCAACCAGCGCACATGCCAGGGCGACCATCACGGCCAGGACCACGCTGTTGGCCAGGTAATCGGCGAACTGTTCGGCACGCAGCGGGACCGGCCCGGCCGCGAGCTCCCCGACAGCCCACCACAGCAGCTGAAGGGCCGGGAGCAGGAATCCGGCGCCAAGCACGCCCAGGCAGGCACCGGTGGCGGCCCACCCCTGCCATCCTTTGAGCCGCACGGTTTCCAGGCCCTGCCCGCGGCCGCCGCGCTGGTGGAACCGTGCCCGGCCGCGCATCAGCCGTTCCCCGGCCAGCACCGCCACGGCGAACAGCAGGACCAGCACGGAGAGCTGGCTGGCCAGCTGGAAGTCGAAACTGCCTTTCCAGACCAGGTAAACCCCTACCGAGATAGTTTTCACGTTGAAGTACTGCACGGTGGCGAAATCGGTGAGGGTTTCCATCATCACCAGCGCCAGCCCGGCGGCCAGGGACGGGCGCGCCAGCGGCAGCAGCACCGTCCACAGTGCACGGGCCCGTCCCGCGCCAAGCGTGCGGGCGGCGTCGTACGGTCCCGGCGCCTGCTCCAGCAGGGCGTTACGTGCCAGCAGATAGACGTACGGGTAGAGCGTCAGGGTCATCACAAAGACGGCGCCGGGCAGCGAGCGGACCTGCGCAATCCCCGCCTCGGCACCCAGGACTGCGCGCAGCACGGCCTGCACCGGGCCGGCCACATCGAAGACGGAGAGAAAAATGAAACCAAGGATGTACGCGGGCATGGCCAGCGGAAGCACGAGCAGCCACACCAGCACGTTCCGCAACGGGAAGCGGTAGGCGGTCACCAACCAAGCCAGCCCGCCGCCCACCACAAGGGTTCCGGTACCGACGCCAAGCATCAGTCCCAGCGTGGTCAGCAGCATGCCACCGAGGCCGCGCGGCAGATCGGCGCCGGTGAGCCCGGTGAGCCCGTCGACTGCCACGGCCACCACGGGTGCGGCGACGGCTGCGGCCGCCACGAAAACCATGAACGACCAGAGCGGGCGCCCTGCGCCGAACTTGCGGAAGCCGTGTTTACCGCGGGGCCTCCGCCGTGACGGCGGGGCTTTCCCCGGCTCCGTGAGGACGGGGGCTTCGCTCACTCGTAGCCGGCCTCGGCGAGCAGGTCGATCGCCTCCGCGTTGAGGTCACCGTAGGCTTCTGCGTTCAACGGCATGCGCTTGAACTCGCCGAATTCCGCGATCCGCGGCTCCGGTTCCGCATCCGGGTTCACCGGGAACTCGTAGCTCGCATCGACAAAGGCGTTCTGCCCTTCGGACGCGATCCACTCGAGCAGTTGCCTGGCCTGCTCCGGGTTGTCCGAGCCCTCGACGACGCCGGCACCGGAAATATTCACGTGGGTGCCCGCACCCTCCTGGCTGGCCCAGTGCAGGCTGACGTTCAGGTCGGGGTTTTCGGCCTGTTCGCGGGCCACATAGTAGTGGTTGCTGATGCCTGCATCGCACTGGCCGGCGTCGATGGCCTCCAGCAGCAGGACATCGTTGCTCATGATCTGCACATCGTTGGAAACCCAGCCACGGACGATCTCCAGCGCCCGGTCCCGGCCGTGCAGATCGATCAGGCTCGCCACGAGGGACTGGGTGTAGGCCGAGGTCGCGTCGCGCATGCACAGACGGCCCTTCCACTTCGGGTCTGCCAGCCCGGCATAGGTATCCTTCGCATCGAATTCCTCCGGGTCGACAGCGTCGGGATTGTAGGCGACGGTGCGCGCACGCATCGCAAGGCCGTACCAGGACCCCTCGGGGTCACGGAGGTCCTCCGGGACCGCTTGATCCAGCGTCTCGGATTCCAGAGCCGCAAGTTCACCCTGCCGCGCCGCGTTCCAGAGGTTTCCGGCATCAACGGTCATGAAAAGATCAGCCGGCGTATCCTCACCCTCGGCCTTGAGCCGCTCCAGCAGTTCCGCATCACCCCCGCTGATGAACTCCACCGTGATGCCGGTCTGGTTCGTGAACTCGCTGAAGGCCGCTTCAAGGTCATAATGCCGGGCAGTGTAGACCTGCAGGTCGGCAGATTCCGCCCCGACCCCGGGCACTCCGCAGCCGGAGACGCCGGTCATCACGACGGCCAGAAATCCGGTGGTTCCAAGCAGGGAACGACGACGCATCAAAAGGTTCTCCTCAGGGCTAAAGAAAGGGCGGCTTCGAGCCGAAAGATAGGCGAGCCTCACCATACAACGCCCAGCGCGCCGAGCCATAGCAGAACTCTAAATGCTCACTAAAATGACGCGGGGCGCAGTACAGCGGTGATCTCATGGGTCTGCTCGCGCGCTTACCGAATCGGCACTGTCCGGTCGTCTGTTATCGACAGAGGGCGGGTAAAGCTGCCAACGGCTCTTAGTCGCCCTCCGCCACCGCCGTCTAAAGCCGGAGGAAGTAGCGCCGGAATCCGAGTACGAGCTAGCCGTCGGTCGCGCCGTCGCGCTGAATGCGGCCGGTGCCCAGCTGTTTGTCGGTAGCTGCCTTCTTACGCTTGGCAACGACGAGCACGGAGACTGCGACGGCCGCGAACACGCCGCCCAAGGAGATTGCGAAGATCGCGGTGGAGGATGATTCCATGGGAGCCACTATGCCGTAAACGCACAGGCCGGAGCTACTGATTTACATCCGGTCGCGGAGAGCATGCTACACGCCGCCGCCCCGCCAGAGTCACCGCCGGCGCTGCCGCTTGAATCGATATGCCCGCCTAACGGGCCCATGGTGTAGGCACCAGGGGACGACCAGTCGGAGCGTTGCCACAGTTGGACGTGCGCGGCCGGCCTGCGATCGGCACGAGTCGACAGCACCAGCTATACTATGGCGGCCACTACGAGGACGAGCATGACGATGGCGAATCCCATGTTGAACTCCTGTCGTTGACCTCACGTAGGGGCAACGGTTGCGGCAGACAATAGGGGAGAAGCCCGGCAGCACGCTTCCTCATTGAACGCAACGACCTCGGGAGGCTGGGTCAGTTTTTAGGCCAGATAACTTTCTCTCCCATCAATTCCAGGAACGATGTGAACTCCTCCACGCTCAGCTCGCCCCGGGGAACCGCACTGGCGATGCCGTCTCGCCTTGACCACATGAACGGCGCACCGGTCTCAGGTTTCATGGAATAGATCGTCATGTCCATGCCGGCAAGTTCCGCTATCAACGTGGACCTGTGCGGTGGCGGTGTCTGGGCAATCTTGTTTGCCAAGCCCTCCCGCTCCCGTTGATATTCCCCAAAGGACAAAGGCACCGCGACCACTCCGTGCCCACGGCCGCGCGGGTTGATGTCCCTAAGCATCAGCGCCAACGGGGTAGCCTCGCCGCCTGTCATCCGGTTCAGGCAAAAGCGCTGGTCTGCAGCCTTCTCTGCGCGCTCTTCAGGGGCGTACGGGTTGCTGCTGCGGGCAGCGTAAATCCTAGTGTTGTCCAGGGCGCGCAGCTCGTCCACGGGGAAGATCGAGGTGTACATGCTCCTGCCATAGATCAACCGGTCGAAAGACTTGCGGCCGCCCCAGTGCTGCTTGATCCGCTTGCGGACATTCCGCGACTGCCCGATGTAGAACTGCTTGTACTCGTCGAAGACCATGACGTACGCACCCTCAACATCGTCCCAATCGGGCAGCGACTCGACGGGCTTGAACGTCCGCCCCTTCGCGAGAACATGCTCCAACGCAGTCTCGAGCTCGTCCGCGTCCAAGGACTCGAAATACCGCATGGACAGGTCAAAATTCCTCAGCGCCGTGTCGCGCTGCACCAGAAGATAAGCGTCCGAGTGCTGGGCATGGTCCTCGTCCCGATACGCCCACGCTGTGTTCTCCCACGACTGGTCGCTGAAGTGCGCTCGATTAGGCTTTCGCTTCTGCGAACGGCTCGGGAACGCGTATAAGTCCCGGATCATTTTATGGCCGATCTGCGGTCCGCGAAGCAGCTCACCTAAGTGCTCACACCCCAGGCGATATGGGCGGTCCGGATCTGCCATTGGTGGGCTCTTTCTTGGCGCGGCCTTTTGTGGCACGGGCCGGTCGACTGATGGGCATCTCGGCCATGAACCACCAAGGCTAGTACTCACCCGATAAGAATGCCGTCGACGCCATGCAGCGCTCGGGTACGGCCAGCAAGTCGACTCACGCCTTCTGGCCTCGAACACGCCCATTGGTCCGGGGCTTGTCCTAGTCTTGGCGCATGCAGCTGTCGGTAGTGCTCATCGTGGTCGGACTGATCCTGGGACTTCCGACCATCATGTACCGGTACGCGCGGCCACGCCGGGCGGGCGAGCCCTTCGGGCACGTGCGGACTGTCTTTCTGACTCTGAGCCTGGTCGGGATGCTTCTCGCACTCGTCGGAGCGGCGCAGCTCTTCGGCATCTAAGCAGACAGGATTCTTGAGCAGATTTTGAGGAAAAGCAGGCAAGGGTCCAGCGCTGGGGGAGCCATACTGATGCTCTGCTGCAGAAGAAGCAGGGTCACGTAAATACGGCGGTGAAGCCGTGAGCGAGGTCGTTGTCGGGGACAGGACAGTCGTAATGAGCGCTCAGGGGAATGCAGTTTCGGATGTCGTAATGGTCAGCGGCCAAACAATGTTCGCGGAGCTGCTCTGCCAAGCGGTCGGCGGTCAGACGGATCTGAACCCCGCAGGGTTCGCAGTGACTGTCGAGAGCGCTGTTGCGTTGTGTGCCGGGGCTGCTCCGGACGCCGTTGTCGTGGACGGTACGCTTCCCGACGGAGATGGACTTGATGCAGCCGAGCGGATCCTCGCTGTTGTTCCTTCAGCGAGAATAATTTTACTGACAACAGGCCCTGGCCGTGACGTCCTGTCTCGTGCCGTGGAGGCAGGGGTCAGCGGGCTGCTCCCGATGAGCGGATCGCTGGGCGGGTTGCTGGACGCGATCCGCAGTGCCCGTCCGGGAGCAATGACAGTTCATCCTTCCCTGCTGGTGCCCGCGGTCCGATCGGTCAACTCAGAGGAAATCCCCGTGCTGACCCGTCGGGAGAGGCAAGTGCTGACTTTCCTGGCTGAAGGCAGTGACGTGCCGACCACGGCCCGGGCACTCAACATCACCCAGAACACCTGCCGGGGCTATGTGAAATCAATCCTGGCCAAGCTCGGCGCGCACTCCCAGCTGCAGGCAGTAGCCTTTGCCCGAAGACTGCAGCTGCTGGCCTGACGGCACCAGGGGCTGGCCAATTCATGAGAGCGCCGTGTTACGGCTTGGGTGCTTCCGCGGGCGCGATGGCGATAGCCCATTGGCCCTGCGTTTCCGTGCCCTCGACGGCGATGGTGATCTGACTGGCGGGAAGCTCCATGGTGGTTGTCACCTCGGAGCCGCAGTCCGTGTTGCCGGTTCCGAGATCACCGTCCGCCGATGTTACCGTCACGGTCATCGAGTCGGTTCCCTCGCAGGCCATCCCGATGTCGTACCAGCCTGCGTTCCCGGGCGTGAAGTCCATTCCCGCGCCGGGCCCGATGCCGCCGGCCGCACTGTGAACGCCGGGCGCACCCCAGCGCTTTTCGCCGAACTGCTGCTTCGCCCACTCATTGGGATCCTGCTCGACCGGGGGAGCTGCTTCCTGCGAGGTTCCTGCGGACCCGCAAGCGGTCAGGAGAAAGATCAAGGATGCGGTAAGGGCGCCGAGCGCCGGACGAGTGGCCATGACCCGCAGCCTACCTGAATTGTCGGAGCATGGGCCTGGCAAAGCCGGCCCTATGATCAGCAGCCGCGACAGCTGCACCGCGTAGACTGCGGCCATGCCCAATGGCGTCCTGGACCCGAACAAAAAGAGCACCCGCATCATCTCGGCGGTGCTGGCCGTGCTGCTCGGCTGGCTCATCGTCGGGTACCCAGCCGCCATGCTGGCCCTCGTCGCGATGTTCAGCTTCAGCGGCTGCGTCCTTGAATGCTCGGAGCCCGACGCGTTGGCCGGCACCCTTTTCCTGGGGGCGGCGATCATCCTTGTTGCCGGGCCGGTGCTGATCGGCTGGAGCATCTTGAGGCCGGGCTCTTCCACATGGAAGATCGGCGTCGGCGGCGTCGCTCTTCTGGTCGCAGTAGGGCTCGTCGGGGTCCTGGCCGGCGCGCTGTAAGCGCGGAGGCGGCGTATCATGCGGAAGGGAGCAGTACCTCTCATCGCTCTGCTGTCAGCATCACTTACCGGGTGCATGCCGCAAGCGTGTCCAGCTATCGGCTGGTCCAACGGCCTGACGGTGGAGCTGGCCGGGGATGCTTCGCGCGTCCACCTCGTCGAGGTGTGCTCCGGTGATGTTTGCTCCCGGCCCATTCAGCGCGCACCGGACGCCTTCGAAACGGCGGTCCCAAAGTCGTCCCCGAGCATGGTTACTGAGCCAGAGGCAGCTGAGGAGCTCTCGTCTTACTTTTCCTCCCGGGTTGATGACGACACATGGGAGATCGGATTCAACATGGATGTCCCGTCTGCAGTCACCGTCTGTGCGCTGTCATCCGATGGCAAGATCCTGGCCGAGGAAGACCAAGCGCTCGAGTGGACCCGGGTCGGAGGCAGTGAACGCTGGGGCGGCCCCATGGAGACTGACCCTGTCGTTCTCAATCTTTGACGCGTCCGCCTGATGATCCGGGAACAAACCGATCTCGGGCCGCCAGCAGAACCCGGTCGTACTCGGCTTCGTCGAATACGAAGTCCACAGCGTTTTCGATCCGGTAAGTCTCGGCTGAGAGCGAGTCGTCCCAGCCGATGCCTGACCAGAAGACCTTTCCGTTGCCGCGTCGGATGTCGGCGGTCACTCCGCCGCAGCCTTCGTCCCAGCAGCCCGCGCAGAACAACAGCCAGCCGCGGTTCCAGTACTGGTGCGGCCGGCGGCCAAGAAGGCGGTCGATCTGTTCGACGGCGAGGTCCGGCCGGGCCGGCGTAAGCAGGGAGACCTCTTCCGGTGGCCAGTCCACGGCTTCCCATTCCTGGATCCAGGTGCGCAGCAGTTTGCCGTCGATCACGAACTCAAGGTGAACCTGGATGGACTCTTCAGCCCGCCGAAAGAAGAGCAGCCGTCGTTTCCACACCGTCATCGGCACGCGCTGCTCTACAAGGGTCAGGACGTTGGTCATGCCGCCATTATGGCGGACGTCCAGTCCTGCCTCAGTCTTGACCTGCTTCCCCGCGGTAGACGTGCTTCATCAGTGCGCCCAGGCTCATCGTGTCTGCCGCAAGTTCGACCACTCCGTTGTCCGTGTCCAGCTGGATGACCTCCTGGCTTCCGCGAAGCGCCTTGCGTTCATCGCGCGGCAGCTCGAACTGCTCGGGCACCGAGCGCACCTCAACAATTTTGGGGGCTCCGGCTTGGTCTGTGCAGAAAGGCTCCAGGGAATTGTTGGGGCGGAAAACGATGGTGCCATGCTTCAGCTCGGCTGATCCTGGCGTCCAGCGTTCACGCAGCGAGCCCCGCATGGCTTTCGGATACCGGATGAGGCAGTCGATGATGCCGTAGTCCTCGGCATCCCTGGCGAGCCGGGCCGTCCTGCGGCGTCTCACCTCGGTGCCCATAACGCCTCCGACGATGAGTAATATCAGGGAGCCGACGGCCAGTCGCGGCAGTAGGTCCGCATTGGGCATCAGTATGTTGGCCGGGATGAGTGCGACGAGCGGGAGCCACCAAATGGAATGGTCGGCTATCCGTTCGAGCCTGCTCTTAGGCGTCCTCGGAGGTGCTTCCCAATTGACCATGCCCCATTGTTGCCTGATGGTCTTTGGATAACCCGAGCACAGGAAGACGGCAGGCCTGTCGTGGTGTTCCAGCCGCTTACCGGGTGATGCGCAGCCGGCAGTTGTGCTTTGGCGGCGACGCCGACCGCCTCACCCAGGGCACGGCCCTCGGTCTTCTCCGGACGGTGAACAGACTCCGATTCCTGTCCGCTGTCGGCCCGGCTTTTCAGTGGGAATCAGACGGGGGCCTCTTGGCATCGACCCCGGTTTTTTTGAGTGACGGGATCGTCAATGACCTCGCGCCCTGTTGATCATGGGGCTTCCTCTTCGAATAGTCGGATTTGAAGTCTGGGGGATGACCTGATGGAGGCAACGAACGGATCTTTCTCGTCTTCCCACTGCTCCGGACCAATACGCTGGATGTTGGTCTCGATCTTCAACCGCCGGCTGGCCTGCTCGGCGGCCTGAAAAAGGTCGCGCCGGGGCGGGTGGCCGATGACCGCTACGTCGAGGTCGCCCACGTGGCCGACAGCCTGGCCCGAGTACCGCGCCGCCCAGGAGCCGAAGATGAACGCATCAGAGATCCCTGAAATCCGACTGAGTATGTCCGGCAGGATAGCCAGCGGTCCGTAGCCGAAAAGGGCAATGTCGGCGAGCTGCTGAAAAACCGGGTGATCTATTGCAGCCCGGACAAGGCGGCTATTGCCTACCCTTTTCTCATGCAGAAATGCGGCCTTCACCAGCCGATCAACGTCCCGCTGGATGGTGGGAGGGCTGACGCCTACGCCTTTCGCCAAGGAACGAAGGGAGTACTCCCTATCCGGATGGAGAAAGAGTTCCGCCAGCAGCCTGCCTTGGGTTTCGGAACGTAGAAGGGGCATGATTCCTGACGCCGTAGGTTTCATAGAACATAATCTACGTTAGGTTTTATGTAACAACCGCTCTGCTGCCCGGCCACCTCACGGCCAATGCCCTCAGTAGACACTGGCGCTCCAAAACTCGATTCCGGCTTCTGAGTCCATGCCATCAGGTGTGTTGTATTCAGGAGCTATGTTGAGGTCGTCCACGCGCTCTTTCCTCGTGACCGGCCTGTAAAAGACGGTAAGTTGCGTGCCGGGTATGGAAGGAGAGATAGGAGGGATACTTTTTTGCCGCGTTCGTACGGAAACACCGGAGCGCCCGCGCCGTTCAGCACTTGTACTTCGGCACCGGAAAAGTTGAGCAGGTGCGTAATCCAGACCGGCATTTTCTGACGCCGCTCCAACTCCCAAACGTCGGTGTTCAGCTTCGTCAGCTTCCATGGGTCCGTGTCGCGTTCACGCTTGTGGGCCAACCAAGCCAGAATGAGGCCGGGAATACCAAGGAACACAGCCACGGCAAGCGAGATAAGACCGATCCACTCTACGACGGCTAAGTCATTCAATATTTCAGCCATGCTCTCACCGTATCGGAGCAGCACTGCTAAGCATCGTATGGACCACGCCCTGGCCCCAGCGAGACCGGATGCGCCTTCCGAGTTGGGGATCAAGGTCGAAACGGATCCACTACACAAGGTTGCCCCGGAAACTGAAAATACCCGTTGCCGTTCACCTGGCCCGGTTTCTTGCGGAGTCCCGCCGGCAAGCCTGCGGCTCTCAGCACAGCGGGGACCCTGACGCGACGATCTCAGCACGCAGGCGAGCTTCATATGCAACATTGGAAGAATAGGGACGCATTTGCCACATTACTTCCAGAGTTGAAAATGCTACATATCTGGCGCACCGTATCCTTCGGAAGTTCGAGCTGCCCCGACCTCTAGCTGGAGAAGATCCGGGAAGTGCACCGCAAAAGGCAGACTGTATAGGTGCACTTCCCGGTCTCAGATGCGGCCTGTTATGTGTTTTCGAAGTTCCCGGGCATCTTCCTGAGTAAGCCCGGTCGGGCCTTTGAGCCAGATTGTGGAGGTATCCCAAGCCCGGTTCTTCTGATGGGACGGGGTAAGCATGACCCCAACAGTTGAGCCCGGGCTTTCCTGCAGGCTGCTCCAGTATTCGTGGTGGAGCAGTTGGGTTCTCATGGAAAGCAGCGGCTGTGCTCTGGAAAAGTGGGCGGAGGCCACCATGAATACCATCGGGACCTGGTCTCCCGGGTAAGGAATGAATACCCGGGATTCCGAACGGACTTTATCGCCCCTGTGCTGAGCCACGGATTGCATGAACTTGAGGAGCGCCGCACCCAGTTCCGGGCGGTAGGAGGCAGGCAGCGTATCCAGGGCAGTCAGCAGCTCGAGGCGGTCGCTTTCCGAGTCCTCACCGATGTGGGTGTTGGCCACATCTTCCAGGATGATCCGGAACAGCATCGAGCTATCATCTGCCGGTTCCAGCGGCGCCAGCGGCGCAGAATATACCGGTGCTACCTGGGCGGGACCGGCCAGACGCCGCAATCCGTCCGGCAATTCTTTCGGCTGTGCATCAGCATCTGCCAATGCGGCTTGTGTGTAGCGGGCAGGTTCACCGCCAAGCTCCTGCTCTTCGCCGGCGACACGGGAAATGTAGTGAAGGACGGCCCGGGTGGAACGAAGGTGATCGAAGAGGAACTCCCAGTCCCGCCGGAGAAGAACCACGCATGGCACACTGCCGGCCTCCTCTAAGGAAGGGGTGAAATCTGCTGGCGGCTGCGGGTGTTCGACAATGACGACCGCGATCCAGCTGTACAGGGCACCGTCGATCTCGACCCGCCGTCCTCTGGCACTGGTCAGTTTCTCCCGGCGGTGTGCAAGATGGCGGATACTGCCTTTGGCCTGTTTGGTGGCTTTGTTGATGTTGCTGGTAAGCCAGCTTGCTTCTCGTTCAGCCGAGCCGGGAACGGCGTTTCTCGCTTTTACCTGTATGAGCGCGGCGATGCCGTCGGCGATGACGAGGCCGTCGCCGCGCTCCCGGACCCCGGACCCTTGCCGTTGTTGCTCCGGGAGGAAAACGAAGTCGGGCAGACCCCACTTGGCGGCGGAATCGCGGGTCGAACTTTCCGCGGCCGGGCCCAGCTCCTCATCCGTTGAAAGCAACGAAGCGTTGGGTACGCGGCGGACCATCAATCCGTCGGGTGCGTCGACAAGCAGGGTCAATTCGTGTGCGGGACTACTCATGGCTCGGGACTTTCTTCACAGGAATGAGCGTAGGCCATTCTTCACCTACTTCGCGGGTCAACCTATGCTCCCGGCCGGGAGCGGGATGAGTATCAACAATGGCAGTATGCACTGGCCGCTATGGTTCTCCGCCTGTCCCCTCACCTTTGGTCGCGTGCTGGCGGGCGCTCGACGATGCGGCGAATCGCTTCAGCAGCTCCAAGAACGGCTGCGTGGTTCAATGTCAGGGGCTGAGGTTCGGCGGCCAACTCCAGTCCGGTGATGTCCCAGAGTCCGATGCTGGCCCAGCGCGGTTCATAGTAAGACCACCAGGAGACTCCCTTGTGGTCTCCGGCATCATAGATGGCCCGCGCCCAGCGCTGGGTGGACGGCCGGTCACGTTGAACGACCTGGCTTGGGCGCAGCCCCCAGTCCTGCAGGTTGTAGGGATCGTCAAGGTCCAGGACTGCGGGTTCACCCTCGTAGTGGGCTAGCGCTTTGATGCTGCCGGCAGGCGCTCCAGGCGGGACGTCAAGAACCGCCTGTGTCCAACGGACATAGTGGCCGAAGGCTTCCGCCGCCGCACCTTCAGGGGAGTCGGCGACATACAGGACGAGATAGTCGTGTTCCGGGTCATCGACCCGCCCATTTCCCTGATAAGGCCAGACATAGAGTGGGTGTCCATTTTTCTGTGGCGTCCTGGCTTCCGGGTTCCAATTGAAGACGCGCCAAAACTGCACTAGGCGAATGCTCCTTGCTCATGGGCCTTCATGGCTTGGATTACCGGCGCCGCACCTTCCAGCCGGTACACATCAAGCGGTCGGGCGCCTAAGTGCGGGTCGTGGCCTTCGAGCCAGAGGACGGCCTGCTCGGGTGTGAAAGTCGCCAGCAGGTGACCTGTGAAAGCGTCCAGGTCTGCCAGCTGCATTCGGTTTTCCTCCGTCGGCTCGGCCTTGCTCGAAGCCCAGCGACCAGGGCGGTCCTGATTGACACCGAGCAGCGCCGCCACGGTGTTGTTGCCCAGGACGTCGATGACCCGCTTGGCAACGGCTGCAGTCGAATAGGATGCTGATGGTTTTACGGACCGTATCCGCAGGTCCCGTGGGGAACCTGTTAGCCCCAGTATTCTGTAGGACCTGACACGGGGAGCAGGAGATGCAAGGCTTTTGGGCAGGAGGACGGCGCCGTCCCTCACTACTGCCGGGATGGACTTGCCCTCAAAGTGGATGATGACTGTGTCGATTTTTAACTCGTCCGTCATGCAACCAACACTATCCGTTGGTTGCCATAAGAGTAAGGGGTTGACTCATTCCTGCTGGCTCTGGGGCGAGCCGTCGTCCTCATCATCGTCACCCGCGGTGAAGTAGCCCCCGGGCTTTGGGTCACTCGAGCGGTGACTGCGACGGCTGTTGCTCGTATCTTCCCAGCGGCAACCCCAAATACATGGCGGCAGCTTTAGCGGCCCGGACGGAGCCCTTACAGAGCTGGGTCCTGTTGGCGTTATGAGGCGCGTGGCCGGCGAAATCTGCGAAAACAGTACAGAAGGAGGAGCAGGGCGATCAGTCCGGAGGCAATCAAGGTCAGTCCGACACCCCGCCCTCCTGGAAGCCACCATTGGTCACCAAAGGTCCACCAGCGCGGCATGGGCGGCTGGGCGGCCCATGCGATGCCTGCAGCAACAACCATAAGCCCGCTCATGGCACCGGCCACGATGCGTGGCCACGTCTGCACTTCCTTCATCGCTATCCTGAGCGCACGGATCTTGACCCTGCCCAGCAGATGTTTCGCCCATACATAGTGCACCGAGAGCACGACCAGGCCGCCCACTATTGCGAGCAGGCCCGGGCCCGGTAACACGAGCATCGCAATTCCTGGCACGATGAGGGCCCAGCCAAGCACCTCGATGCCGGTCCGCCGCAGCCACCGCGGGACGGCATCGATCCTTCTGCCCATGGGAACATCTTTTCACGGCCGTTTCGCCTGTATAGCGGACAACTTCGAATCGGCGCGGCTCTCGGTGCCTGGGAGTAGCGCCCAGCTATGGATGATCCGGGTTCGGGAACAGGCTTCTCGTGTGGCTGCTGTTATTGTTCGATAATCCGTGCTCCATGAGGTCACACAGGAATGAGGTATTGATTGTGGCGGTGCAGGATCGCTCATGTGCAACCCGGCAAACGATTATCGCCGGGGCCGCGGAAGTGTTCGAAAAAAGCGGCTACGGGCGCGCCAGCCTCATCCAGGTAGCGGAGCGTGCCCAGGTGACAAAGGGTGCCCTGTACTTCCATTTTGCGTCGAAACAGGATCTCGCCAAGGCCGTCATCGAGGAGCAGCACCGGCTCGTCGTCCACGACGGACTGACGGTCCTGCAGGAGGGGCGTCCGCCGCTTGATGCCATGATTGTTATGTGCCGGGAGTTCGGTCACCGGCTCCTCCATGATCCCGTGGTCAGGGCAGGCATCCGGCTCACGTTCGAGGCCTCTTCTTTCGGCCGTTCGGTTCACGAGCCCTATGAAGACTGGATCAGAGTGATGGAAAATCTGGCCACCCGGGCCATAACCGACGGAGCGATCAGGGAAGGCATTGCCCCGTCTGTCCTGGCGAAATTCGTGGTGGCTTCCTTTACCGGCGTTCAAATGGTGTCGGATGTGCGGACGGGCAGGGAAGACGTCATGGAACGCATCCGGGATATGTGGCAGATCCTTCTGCCTGGAATTCAGCGTGACATGTCGCCAGACCGGATCGGGCGGCTGTTGGATCTGATACCCAGGAATTGTCAGGCCGAAACGGAACACTGAGTGCCAGAGTTCCGGGAAGATGGCGCCGAAGCCTGCAACGGGCAGGGGGCCGACGGCTTAAGCCTTAGCGGGGAACCCCACCAAGGCGGCGTCCTCAGCCCGCTGATGGTCCGTTCTTCAGTCCAAAGATAGTGAACTACTGGTTTCGCTCGTGCCCGAGTTGCCCTAGCCGCAGCAGAAGCTTTTCTCAGGCCGCACAAACGGGCGGCCTGCATGCCCTCGTGCGACAAACTCGGTACGATTTTGTGTCATGAGCGCTTCAACGAAAACGCCCGGCCAAGTGTTGGAGGAACTCCCGGTTCGCTCCTTCGTGAGGGCCAAGGATCTTCCTGGTTCTCCCACGGCTGCCCGCAATGCGCTTTCCCGGGCGGCCAAATGCGGCGACCTTGTCCATTGTTCCGGGGACTCTATTTCAAAGGTCCAAAGACCCGATACGGCATGGCGCGGCCAGGTGTTCTGGAGGTTGCCCTGAAAGTGCTGGGCGTCGATGGGATTGGCCCGGCAGGGTATTCGGCCGCGCGGGCATTCGGGCTGACCACACAGGTGCCGGCCAAAGTCGAGCTTTGCCGTTTACGGTCCGCTGAAACAAGGCATTGACGGCGTGAAGCTGCATAAGCGTAATAACGGGCGCCGACGAGGCCTCTCATTCGAGAGATCGCCTTACTGGAGGTTCTGCGCGAACCGGCCACCGTAGAGTCGGGGTGGGGTTCCCTCGTTTCAGCTGCCAAAAACGCGGTTGATAAGGGCGAAGTCCGCCTGGGCCGGATAGCTGAGGCCGTTCCGGGGGAAGGCTCGCCAGCAGTGCGAACCAGATTTGAGCATCTGGCCGAAAGCATCGCAGCGTGATCGACACTAATCGCCGGTTAACGCCCACCAGCACACGACTGTGGCGGCTGCCCGATAAGGGGCAGCCGCCACAGTCGCTCAAGTGGCTGGTTACGCTGGTGTTGGCACGTTTCCGTGAAAATCCGCTCGGCCAAAGTACCGTGAATGAGTGGCCTGCAGGCTCTCCAGGGAAGCTGCGTTAATGGAGGCGATTTCGACGTCCTCGTCGAGGCGTTCCCGTTCCAGGCGGAGGCGCATCCGCATAGCCTGTCGGGAGCCGTCAGCACCGGGGAACTCCTGAACGTCGGAGCGACCGGTACGGCGGTTGTACTGTATGAGGTACCCGGACATTCCCTAGTGCTCCTTCTTGAATGATTCGAACAGGTTCTGCAGCGACTCTACGTTGCGTAGCATCCCATTCTGCGCTTTTTCAATCTTGGATTCAAACTCTTTGACCTTGTCATCCTGGTTTCTGAGCTGGAGAGCGACATGGGGCGGGACCCGTGCGGGGGAGACGAAGACCTGTTCGGCGTAGCTCAGGGCACGTTGGTGGTCGCTCTGAAGTTCGGCCAGCAGCGTTAAGATCTCTTCAAGATCCTTGATATGCGTCAGCGATATGTCCTGAAGTTCTTCGATCGCTTTTCGCGTCTCCGGGTCTGAGGGCAGCTCCCCGTACCGTATGTAGCGGCCAATGTAGTCGGCCGCGCGTTCATACATGTTGGCCCACGCGCCCTGCAGGCGGGTACGCACCTGAATTTCCACTCGCCCTGGATCCCGTAGCCAAACATGCACTGCTCTATAGCCGCTGTGTGGGGTGGTTCGCAGGTCGCGGATGCAGTCGTCTGCGTGGTCGAATATCCTGGCAACTTCAGCAGCTACCTTGACCTGGTCATCCAGTGTCATAGGAGCCTCAACCCGGACCCCTGCAACGTCCTGGATATTGCCGAAGGGCGTATTGTGGTCCCGCTGCAGTTTTTCGCGCAAGGTGTCGATGGTTTTCGACCGTGATGTGACTTTCGGCGTGCAGCTGGGCAGGATTTCACTCCAGTCGTGGTCTTCCAGAATCTCATGGACTCCTTCGGCGAGGTCGTTGTACCAGGCCATGACCTCGTCGTAGCTGTCGATGTGGTCTTCATTGAGGTTGCCATCGCGGATGGCTTCTCCCAGCCGGCGGAGGGCTTTCGTTCCCAGCGGCCGGGGCGCGAGGGCAAAGGGCAGGTTGCCGGCTGTCATGCGTCAGTACCGTGTTCTTTCTTCACCGCGGTATAGAAGTCCGCGGGCACCGAATCCGCCAGGACTGTCACCTTCTCAAGAACCATGCGCGCCTGGCCATCCGGTCCGCCCTTGTGGATGACTCTGATCTGAGCCTGGACATACTTCTCCAAAGCGGCCACGGAGTCCGTCATAAGAGTTTTGGGAACTGTTCCGTTCCTGACGATGCCGTCCTTGTCCCGGATGTCAAAGACGCCACGGATCTTGCTGCTGGTTAGCCATTCGCCTTCAATGACGAGGGGTTCCTCCTCCAGGCCGAGAGTTCTGATGGTTCCTTTGAGCAGCCTCGCATCTTGGGGGCGGATGACTAGGGGCTTGTTCTGCTGTGTCCGGTCGTCGACGTCGACCGATACCCCGAGTTCACTGCACCGGTCGGCAAATTTTCCGAGTTGTGTCGTGGCATGGGCGCCAAGATCGATGAGTTTCTCCTCCAGTTGGAGGACCTTGCCTTTGCTCGAGTCCAGTAACTCGTAGAGTACGCCCATGACCTGGTCGACTGCGTCAGCCCCCGGTACGACCATGTCGTCAAGCTCCGGAACGGTCGTCTGTCCGTCAATGGGTTTTGCATTGGCTCTGGGTTCCACGTCCCCGGTAGGCGGGCAGATGAGTTCCATGATGAAGGAACCTTTTGTTGCTGGAATGGCCCACAGGCCGAGCCGGCCGCGCACATTGTCATCGATTGTCGTATAGGGCTTGTCCAGGGTTTTATTCACCAAGGCCACAACTGTTTCGTTGAGGGCCAGGACAGCTTTGAGCAATTGGTTTGCGGGCCCTGCATGCCCTTGAATGGCACCTTGGTGGAAGCGGGCACGAATGCCCTTACGGGATTCCAGCCATGCCGACTCAAGATTCGTTTGCAACCCGGCCATGCTTTCGCGGTTCGACCGGGTCATCCAGTCGTCGGAGGAATTCCCCTCGTACTCGTAGAGAAGATTCTCAACATCGCGCAGAAAGGCCGATAGTCCGGTGTCTCGGTCAGTCATCCAGCCGCACCTCCACGCTTCCTTTGACCGCATCCGTGCCGTGCCCCCTGGACATCTGCCAAAATTTTTCCCACTTCTGTTCGGCTTTCGATCCGAGTGTGTGGTTTCGATGCTCTTGGGGAATCCTGACAATGCCGTAGACATCGAGTTCCACCGTTCGGCCCAGGCCTGGAACCGGAACTTTTTTGTAGCGGCTTCCGGGGCTAACCCAGTGGTCGTGGATGCTGCCGAGTATCCCGGCCGGCGGAGTTGACCGGCCACCATCAATCAACGGTGTGCAGTCCAGGTCCGCGGGGTACTGCTTGCTGGTCACGAAGCTGCCGTCGACGAGGCACGTGTCGATGTGCAAGCCGTGGCCTCTGAGAACCTGCATGTAGTCAATGAAGTCTTTCATCAACCCAAGCCTGTGCCGCTCGTCTGGCTGACCACGTACAAAGGTGTCTAGAAAATGGGACATTCCTATGCGGTGAACGCCCACCGCGAGTACTCGATGGCCGCCCGGCCCCCCAACAAGTTTAAGCAATTGCAGTCCCTGCATCCTCTTCCGGACTCCGCCTGGGAATCCTCGACGACTGATTCATGATGGTTCGGCCATCTTCCCACTGGTTACCTTCGCGCGGCGGTAGACATCCCGTCCCTTCAACCGACACATCATAGAGTGCAGCAGATGCGCTTGGCGCAGGGGCCTTCCGGCCCAGAGTTTCCCGGAAACCGACGCCGCTCGTGCAGGACCTTCCGCCAGCCCTTCGGAAGTCGGTCCATCGGCCGCTCCTCGAGATGCCGATGGACAAAGAGCACTGCGTGTTACGTCAGTCGATCGGTCCTCGGGACATTACGCTGAAGCCGACAAGGAGAGCAGTCCTGGCAGGTACTTCGGAGGTGCCGATGGCCGCAGGGAGACGTTTGCATCATGCAGAACATGACCGGCAGACGCTGTTTCTGATCTGAGCGGCCCAGAAAAAAGAAGGTAAGGGCCAGAGATCCGGCGCAGCCGTGGGGTAGCAACCCGAACGCACTTCATGGTGCCCGCTCTGTTCGGAATGGGGACGTCATTTGTCCTTGTCCTGAGTAAACAATATTCCGGAGTCAAGCGATTACGCCCCCAACACGAAGGCTCGACAATAGACTTGTCGTTATGGTCAAGCGACTTTTCGACCGTCACAGACACCGTCCCTGTGCCAGATAAGCACCGTGCACCGCCATGGGACACTCGGACTCGTTGTTATTGTGGGCCGGATCCAGCCCTAACGGGCTGTCCATCGATTGCGTATCGCGAAAGATGGTGGTTCAACGATGAGAGAAGAAGCAATGCCAGCTCCGCCGCGGAGAACCGCGCAGGCGTCTCTGATGTCGACGGAGGGGTAGCCGGACCTGCACGCCATAGGTAGTGTGGGCCACACATGTTCGTCCCAATGGAAGGATCATGATCCGGGTTACGAGACGCCCTGCAGCGATGCTTCACCGGATGCGGTCCTGGGGAAGCATTTTTGCCGGTTTTGCCCTCACGCTCCTCGTTGCGAGCGTGGTCTCCGTGTGCGTCACCGGGCATCCGGATGCCGGCGACCGGGTTGTTGCGGAGCCGGCAGCGGCAGCCGGGCATGACCATCATGTAAAACCTGGAATGGGCCGGGGCATCGAACCCGTGCTCATCACGGCGGACCCGGCGCCTCATGGCGGAGACCACCGCCACTACTGCTGTTCACACCACGTTTCGTCGGCCACTGAAGCAGCCGCCCAGCGTCCCGAAGAGCATCAACCTGCGGGCGTGGCTACGCCTGTGCCGACGCTCCTGCTCGAGTCCTTGCAGTCGCCGGTAAACGCCGGCCCGGCTCCGCCGGCCCCATCCCTCATCCAACTGTCGATCAGCCGTACCTAATCCGCTCCGCGCCCTGCCGCAAGGCCGCGGCCGATCGAGTGGCCCCGGCAAAGAAGCGCGTCCGGCGCACGATAACGTCAGGCCGCCTGCCCGGTCTTTCGTGTGCGGAACACGGGGGCGGCAGTAAAGGCTGCCCCTGCGCAGATCCGGAACAGGACGACGGGCCGGAGTCGCAACAGCAGGACGCCCCTTATAGGGACAGCGGAGGGCTGGGATCCCTCCGCTGGCAGCAACCAAATGAAACGGAGAAGCACGATGACACACGTACAGACAATGCTCGACACGTACCCCCAGGACCTGGGGAACGTCGGCAAGGCGAAACTTATCGAGTGCATCCGGGCCTGCTTCGAATGCGCACAGACCTGCACGGCCTGCGCGGATGCGTGCCTCAGCGAAGACATGGTCGCCGAATTGACCAAGTGCATCCGCACCAACCTCGACTGCGCCGACATCTGCGTCACCACCGGCAACATCCTCTCGCGGCACACCGGGTACGACGCCAACGTTACCCGCGCCGTCCTGGAAGCCTGCCGGACCGTCTGCAAGGCCTGCGCCGACGAATGCGAACAACACGCCTCCATGCACGAGCACTGCCGTGTCTGCGCCGAGGCCTGCCGCCGCTGTGAACAGGCCTGTGCGGAGCTGCTGGGCTCTCTGGGCTGACCTCGCCCGCGCACCGCCTGCGCGGTACCGGGATGTCCCCAGGGGGACGCCCCCCTCACCCGGCGGCCGGAACCAAAACATGAACGTGAACGAAAGACATAAGACTAAGCAGAATAATCAGGCCCGGTGCGGACACGCTGCGGCTGCAGGCAGTTAGCGAAGCGCCACGGATAAGAGAAGGAGCAGTTCTGTGTCGAACACGGAAAAAGACAAGAAGAACGGACAGGGTCACGTTGAGCACCAGTCCCGCGACGCCATGAAGATGTACCTGCGCTTCGGGGCGATGATCCTGACGGCGATGGTGGTGATGTACGCGGCCATGTTCGTCGGCTCCTACGAGTGGGGTCATGTGCGCTGGAGCGAGAGCCGGATGTTCATGGCGCTCACGATGGGCGGGACCATGGGCCTGATCATGCTCGCCTGGATGCTGAACATGTACCGGAACACGAAGGCGAACGTGGCCGTGGTCGTAATCAGCCTCCTGCTCCTCGGCAGCGGAGTGTTCCTTGACCGCAGCCAGACCACGGTGCAGGACACAGGGTTCATGAGCTCGATGATCCCGCACCACTCGCTGGCCATCACCCGGTCCGAGCGCGCCGAACTCGCCGACGTGCGGGTATGCCAGCTGGCGGTCGAGATCAGCGAGGCGCAGCGCCGGGAGATCTTCGAGATGGACTGGCTGATCGAAGACATCCAACGCAATGGAGTGGCCGCGACGGCCCAAGAGGCAGAAGCCCGGTCGGTCCCCGACTACCAGGAGCCAGCAGAACGCCAATGTCCCACGGATTGAGAAGAAATTGCTCCCAGTGAGCCGGCTGCCATGATCTCAACAGGAGAAAAAGGTGCCCAGAAATTGCGAGACTAAGTGACTCGGAACAGGGAGTTGTTGGCTACCCTTACCGATCACCGTCGAATGCATCAGATGCGATTCGCCTAACTCTAGAGGTCTTATGAGCTAATGAAATGGAGCGAGCCGGTCGCGGCTGGCGCTTCTGCGGTGACGTTGTCGCCAAGTGTTGTGGGTTCGTTGACAGGCGGCGGCGTTCGGGGTTGTGCCGCTAAGTGAAGTACCAGCAACAATAGAACACCTCGGCTCTGAGCGGGTGCTCCGGCCACATTGAGCGGGTTTCTTGATGCTTTTCCTCTTCGTCGCGGTCCGGTGAAGCCACCCTACGTGCTGTTGCCAGGGAACTGCCCCGTGATGAGCTGGAAGATTACCTCTCCCCTTGGCAGAGTCCGGCAGGGGACCGGTCCTGGATCGCGATGACCGCTGCCGCGGACTCCAAATACACACTTGGACTGCTTCCCGCGCTCAAAGCGGCGATTGTTCCGACCCGACTCGTCTGAGGACGCGACGACGAGTTCGAGACAGTCAGTTATGCCAGCGTGACCGGCGTCCGCATGTGGCCGGTTGGCGTTCCCGTCATTGACTTACGCGTGCGCAGAATGCTGAAGCGAACGATGGGGCTGCTCCAGGTCCTCAACCTGCCGATATTGTAGGTAACAGCCCTCACCGTCGGCCGCCATCTCCCCGGCGACCGGGAGCATCCCGGGGACCCGCCTGCACCGCAGCCATTATTCGTTGTGTTCATTTCTCGACTCGGTCAGGTCCCATAGATGGCGACGAGGTTAGCGAAATCGATAGCGTCCGGAACCGGGTTCGTGTTGTCACCGGTGACGGAGTTCATCACGTCCGAGCGCTCAAGGCGGTGGTCCAGGCCGAGGGTGTGCCCCATTTCGTGGACGATGGTGGCCAGCGCACCGTTGTCACTAGCCCTGTCCAATGGCTGGGTGTACAGCGTGATGGTTGCGCTTTCCATGTAGGCCCCGTTGTCGTCCCATCGCATTTCTCCGTCCGTACCACGTGAACGGCTTCCGTCTTCCACGATGGCCACACAGTTCGCGCCGCCGGTGCAGGACCGGGCTGTCACGGCCTCAATGCACGGACTCTCGGACCAGATCGTTGCGGCCTCGGTTACCAGCCGGGTATACCGCTCGGAAAGCCGGCCGGTTTCGAACTCCACCACAAGCTCCCCTCCCGTCGGCTTCTGCCATGGTTTAACCGGTGAATCCTCCGGATCGACATCCCGCACTTCAGCACCCGCCGAGGCCACGCATTCCGCCGGACTGTCCCCGAGGGTTTCGCGCAAGCTGTCGTCGCGGTCCGGAACAAAGTTCCCAACAGTGTCTTGTGCGGGTCCATCGTCCGGATCCCCTTGGCTGGGGGAGGACACACAGGCAGTTAGGAACAAGCCCAGCCCCAACACCAAGGCAGGCAATCTCCTCGCGAATGTGGAGCTGCGGGTCCGCTGGGACATCGGATGCGGGGTACCCCTGCTGCTGGTTCCGGTCATCATCATGGCTCCCTTGGAGGGTGTGCGCTAGCCTGAACCCCCACCCTACGAAAAGAGCCTATGTTTTTGCTGTGTCCTTCTGGTCAAAAGGGTTGTCTTGTGCCGGTCCAAGCCGGGCTGGCACCCGTTCGGACACAACCGGCTCAACGCCTATTGGCCGCGGGCTCGTGGACCCGGAATCCCGGTCAGAGGAAGTGGCGTACCGGCTTCGCCCTGGCCGTCTCGATCTGCAAGGACGGCAGCAAGGCCGGTCATTCGCTTGCCATCCCCGCTGCTATCCTGCGGGCTCAGGTGCGATCCCCGCGCAAGCTGTTCAGCTACTCCCACTTAGAGTATGACCAGCGAGTTCGAGTCGCGACGGTTTTGGATGGGGCGAAGGGCGCACCATCTGAAGATCCGGTTCTTGAAGCGCAAAAACCTGCCAGCAGGCTTTGATCTTATACCCTAGCAGGGTATAAGATTGAGTGTCTATGGATAGGAGACGCCATGAGTGAGCAGACTGTTATCGACGAGCGAATCGATCACGGATACACCTCGGACAAGGATGCGTACCTGCGCAGGCTGAAGCGTATTGAGGGCCAGGTCAGGGGGATCGCCCGCATGGTGGAAGAGGATAAGTACTGCATCGACGTACTGACCCAGGTCTCCGCCATCAACAAGGCCCTGCATGCCGTGAGTCTGGGCTTGCTCGAAGACCACATTGCCCATTGTGTAGTCGGGGCCGCGAACGAATCCAGGGAGACAGGCAATCCGCAGGCTGTCCAGGAGAAAGTTGCCGAGGCTTCCGCGGCTATCGGAAGGCTGCTGCGCTAGGCGCCGGCAACTGTTGAAGCCATCACGATCCAGAAAGAAGAACCTCATGGAAACACGAGTCGGCATTTCAGGCATGACCTGCAACCACTGCATCGCCTCAGTTACTGAAGAACTGATGGAACTCGACGGTGTCGAAATCGTCACCATTGACCTCAACAAGGACGGCATCTCCACCGCTTCCATCACCTCCGGGATGGCCCTGGACCCGGACAAGATCAGCGATGCCGTCACCGAGGCCGGCTACCAGGTCGTATCCAACAACGCCTGAACGGCTGACATAAGCCTGGGACCTCTCCCTGGTGAGCGCGCTGATCCAGAGGGGCGGCCGGCGAGCTTCGACGTGCCTGTTCCGGGCTTCGCCTGCAAACACCTCTCGGATTTCGGTGCCGCCCCGGGGGCGGCAGTACTCGTGACCTCCCGGACCCCGCTATGGCAGCCCCGTCCTTCTTCGTCGTCGCGAACCCGTTTCCGCAGTGCACGTTCCCACGCAGGAAAGCTCCGCCGTTGGCGGGTCGGGGAAGACGCCGATGCCGCCCTGCGGCGGCAAGTCACGGAATTGTAACGTCAACCTTTTTTATTGTAGATTGGAGGCCGCGCATACCCATCGCGGGTATGGCCCTGGTCTGTCCGCCTAGCCCTGTCAGCAGACCAGTCCGTTCGAAATACCAGACAGGGGCGGAGGAACCACATCCGGTGCCTTGGGCACCTTGGGGTGAAGTCCGGTCAACTGCTTCCTTTTAACAAGGGGTGCTTACTGCCCGGGCCGAGTTGAACTCTCACTCGAATCCGACAGCTAACTTCGCAGGCGTACGGAGAGGACCCCTTGAGCAATCACACAGGTGAGCGCGGACGCAGGCGCGCCGTCGCTCCTTCAGCAAGCCCTGCACGAAACCGCAACCCCCAGGCCGGACGTCGGAGAGCGGAGCCGCAGCCCGCTTCAACCCTTCAGGGACTGACACGAAAAGTGGCTCTCGGAGCAGTGGCAACCGGTCTGGTAGCTGTCGTGGCATTGCCAGCGGCCCAGGCCGAGACGAGCCACAACCTTGAGGCCGAGACAGCTTCGAACGTACCGGCCAGCACGGCCGTGGCAGCGGCGGACGCTGTCCTTGACTTCAGCCGTTCCGAAATCTCCAGCAACGCAGCACCGGCAAAACCCGAGCCGGGCAGCGACCGAAAAGCCTCTGTTGCCTCTGCGGACGTAGCAGAACCGGAAGCGGCTAAGCCCCGCGCAAAGGAAGAACCGGCCGAAAAACCGGAAACGGAAGCACCGGACGAAACCGGACAGCCGGTCTCCGGACTGGCCGGGCCGTTGGCACAGATGAACATCAGCTCGCCGTTCGGTTACCGGACCAACCCGCTCACGGGCGCAGCAGGCGAGTTCCACAACGGCACCGACTTCTCCAGCGGCTGCGAAACCCCTGTTTTGGCATCAGCTGCCGGAACCGTCGTCGAGGCTTCCTCCAGCGCCGCCGGCTACGGAAACCGCGTGGTAGTCGACCACGGCGCCGGACTGAAGACAACGTACAACCACTTGGGCAGCATCGCTGTCCAGACGGGACAGGAAGTCGCCGCGGGTGAACGGGTTGCCGGTGTTGGGACGACCGGTAACTCAACGGGCTGCCATCTGCACTTTGAGGTGCTGGTGAACGGCGAAACGGTCGACCCTGCCGGCTGGTTGTAGGCGGTAGACGATCTGCGGGGCTGCACACTTCGGTGTGCAGCCCCGCTTTCGTGTGCCGTCCGCCGGGGATGAGGACGCCCATTGCCCGTGCACGGCTGTCACGCTGGCTTTGAACAGTGCCCGTTCCATACGTGGCGCAAGCGAGTAGGAAGGAACCGAAAACAGGTAGGAGGTACTCATGCGGGAGCTTACGAGGACTTCTAGTCTTTTCCTGTCGGTTACTCAGGGATTGCGGAGGTTGACCATCCCCGGTCCCTGTCAGCGAGCCGGTTCAACGGCCGTGATAAACGTCGATGGGAAGCATCATGGGTCTGAGCGAGGATCGCCGTGGTGACAGCGCCAACGAAAGCAGTGCGGGGCCGGGCTACGTGCGCACTCGGCCTAAACGCTCGCTGCAATGGATCACCGCGATGCTGCTGCTGGCGTTGCCAGCGGCCTTCCTCCTGTACGGCGGTCAGTTCCTGGCGTCCGGGGACAACAGCCGGGCTGCTGAGGGTATTGCCGGGCCTGGCCCTGGCGGTGCACCGACGGTCAGTCCGGAGCCCGTTCCCGGGAACCGGGCAGCGGCGGCCGCGATCGATGTGCCCGAGTACGAACCCGCAGAACCGATACCTGAGGTAGTCGGCCAAACCGTGGTTTCCCTGACCTTTGATGACGGGTTCGCCGGCCAGTATCGTGCTGCCGACATCGTATCCGAGGCAGGGCTCGATGGCACCTTTTATATCAACTCAGGCAATTTGGACAAACCCGGATACCTGACTCTAAAACAGGCCAAGGAGATGGCCCTCGACGGTCACGAGATCGGGGGGCACACGTTGTCCCACGCGGACGTCCGCGAGCTGTCGGCCGACGAGGCTGCCAGGCAGATCTGCGTCGACCGTCAAAACCTGGTGGAGTGGGGGTTTTCCGTGACGAACTTCGCTTTCCCTTTCGCGTCCCGAAATCAGCAGGTGGAGAACAGCGCCGGAGACTGCGGCTATAACAGCGCCCGAAGCCTCGGGGACATCCGGACCCGGTTCAGCTGCGAGGAGTGTCCGGCGGCAGAATCGCTGCGTCCGGCCAAACCTTACCGCCTGCAGGCACCAGAGGAAGTTGAAAGCAACTGGACACTTGCAGATATGCAGGAAGCCGTCACCTCCGCTGAACCTGGCGGGGGTTGGGTGATTCTGACTTTCCACGGACTGTGCCCGTATGAATGTACGAAGATCGGTGTCGAAGAGGACACTTTCACCCAGTTCGCTGACTGGCTGGCAGAGCGTGATGCCGGCGGGACTACCGTAACGAGGACTGTTCAGGAGGTAATCGGCGGCCCGAACCGTGAGCCGGTCATCTGGTCCTCTCCGGAGCCGGCGGCCAGCAGCGTCAACGGCGTCCGGAACCCCGGGCTTGAGCAGCGGGGAAGCAGCGGCACGGCGTTGTGCTGGATGGAGGGCGGGTTTGGTCTGAACGAGGCGGTATTCAGTATGGGAGAAGGCCGAAACGGGTCTTCCGGCATGCGGGTGGTTGTCGAAGGCTACGTCGACGGAGATGCGAAGCTGGTACAACAACAGGATCTGGGGGAGTGTGCGCCACCCGTAGTTCCTGGCGAACGCTATTCCCTTCGCGCGTGGTACCGGGCCGACGCCCGGACCCAGTTCAGCGTTTACTACCGCGATGAGATCGGCTTATGGCACTACTGGACTGCCGGCCCGTTCTTACCCGCCAGCGACGACTTCACCCAGGCAGAATGGACGACACCACCCGTACCCGACGATGCTGCCGCGCTGAGTTTCGGACTGGCTTTGCTGGGCAACGGCGAGCTGACCACGGACGATTATGCACTCTACGACTCCGAGGGCGCACCCCCGCTTGAAGGGCCAGCACGATGAAACCGGGCACGGCAGCGGTGCTCCTTATCTCTCTGTCGCTTTCGGCCTGCGCGGTGCCTGGCGGGACAGCACTCCGGCAGAGCGGGCCGGTGTCCACGGAACTGGCGGGCGAGGATGATTACCCGTGGCACACGGACATTGTTGCCACTACTTTCTGGGTGGGTGAGATTCTCGATCCCAACACGTCGGACGGAAGCCAGGAACTTTCCACCTATGACAGCCATTGGATGGAGAGCTATGGCGGATGCGACGGCGTGGTTATCGACGGGGTCTGCAACACCGAGCGGCGCACGGCAGAGAACGGCTACGCTCCACTGAACATGGAGCCAAAGGAAAACTACTTCTACCTTGATCTGCCGTTCGACGATCTCAACAACCCCCAAGCGTTCGCGACGCGGGCGAAAGTGATTCCGTGGGCAGACCATCCCGGCTACGCGGGCAAGTCAGCCGATAAGTCTTTCAGCTACATGAAAAACCGGTGGGTACGGCTAAGGAAAGGCGACCGGGTCTGTTATGGGCAAGTGCAGGACGCAGGCCCTAACGTTTATGATGACGCGGCCTACGTTTTCGGAAACGACGACCCTCGACCGGCCAACACAAGATTCAACGGGGCAGGCCTCGACGTTTCCCCGGCGCTGAACGGCTGCCTGAAATTCAGCCAGCTCAACGGATCCCAGGACAGGGTGGACTGGCAGTTCGTCGAAGCGAAAAACGTACCCGAAGGGCCGTGGAAGAAGATCGTTACCACCAGTCCGGTCCAACACCGCTGACACCTGCGGGAAGATCAGATAGCTAGCAAAGACCGTGCCCGCGGCAGGTGCGCGGCACCCGGCACGAGCACCTTCGTTCAGCGCCCATACCGGGTTCCAAGAATAACCGGCACCAGTTACCGCCCCGTTACCCGTCTACGCCTCCGGTGCAGGCAGCGCCGGGCTCCGGTGTCTGCTCTCCCTGAACGTACTTCGCCAGGAACGGCGCAAGCCGGCTGTCCGAGGCAGTATCAACAGTCAGCTGGGTTCCCCATGCGCTGGCGGCAACCGGTGTTTCCTGATCCGGGTTTGGGCTCAGCAGGACATAGCTGCGCTCACCCACCAGATCGGTCAGTAGATTGATCTCGCGCTGCGGAAGATCCGGGCGGTATGTGATCCACACGGCCCCGTGTTCCATGGAGTGGATACCCCGGCCTTCATCGACGGGTTCTGTGTAAACTCCACAGTTTGTCCATACGGGCGAATGGTCCCCGCCGACACCTGGGTTCTGGTCGTATTCGACAGCCGTCTCCACATGCCGGTTGGACAGGTCTTCGTAGGTCTGCACTCCGGCTACGGGCTGTGCCGCAGCTTCGGACAATTCCCGGCTCTTGCGGGCTTCCCCGCCGATGACGACGGCTACCCAGACGACGAGGCCCAGAAGTACGAGCCCTGTTCCTCCGTAGATGAGGAAGTTCCGGCGCCGTTCCTGTGCACGTTGTTGTGCTTTGAGTTTTTGTATCTGCTCTCTGCGTGCGTCCCTGTCCTGCTTTTTGGGGTTTGTCACTGGCGGACTCCTTTATCTGTGCGGTGTTAGAGATGGTGCGGTGTTAGAAATGGTGGGTGGACACTGGTTCCAGATGGAACCGGGACGTACGTTTACTTCCGGTCCATATAAGTGCGCCAGCGTTCCTTGACTTCCTCGGGCAGCTCGTCCCATGCGGGTGCCTCCGGCATCCAGAGGCCTCCCAGCATTGCCTGGCGCTCCTCATAGAGCGCTCTGCCAGCGGCGTCGCGGTTTGCGTCGAAGCCGCTGGGGCCCGGTACGGAGTTGTCCTGGCTTTCAGGAGTTGTCATGACGCGCTCTCCTTCTTTATGACTGGCTCGGTTTCGCTGGCGGTTGAGGCGGAACGGTTTTCGGACGGGAGGATATTTGCGCGGGGTCGCCGGCGCAGCATCAGGAAGACCGCCAGGCCGGCGAGGAACAGCAGACCGGAGACCCAGGTGTTGACCCGCAGGCCCAGGATCGTGTTCGCGTAGTCGGAGCGCATGAGTTCGAACCCGAACCGGCCGGCTGTGTAAAGGGTGACGTACAGGGCAAAGACGGAGCCGGCCCCCGGCTTGAACCTGCGGTCGATGGCCAGCAGCACCAGCCCGGCAGCAAGGCACCAGAGTGATTCATAGAGAAAGGTCGGGTGGAAGTAGCCCAAGACGACCGGGGTCCCGTCGGCGTCCAGCACGGCTCTGCCCTGAGCCAGATCCATCTCGTGGATCTGGAGTTTCCATGGCAGGTCGGTGGGTCCGCCGTAGAGTTCGTTGTTGAACCAGTTTCCCCAGCGTCCGATGCCCTGGGCCAGGAGCAGCCCCGGCGCGGCGGCGTCCAAGAATGCGGGCAGGGGAACGTTGTGCCGGCGGCACCCGATCCAGGCACCCACGATGCCAAGGGCGACAGCACCCCAGATGCCGAGCCCGCCGTCCCAGATCCTCAGGGCGTTCCACGGGTTTCGGCCGGGACCAAAGTACAGCTGGTTGTCGGTAATGACGTGGTAGAGGCGACCGCCGACAATGCCGAAGGGGACGGCCCAAAGGATGACGTCCAGGGTCTTTCCCGGATCGCCGCCTCGGAAGGTAAGACGCCGGTCCGTGAGCCAGGTAGCCAGGCCTATTCCAGCCAGGATGGCCAGGGCGTAAAAGTGGATGGTCAGCGGGCCGACCTGGATGGCGCTGATCGTTGGGGACGGAATAAACAATTCCGCCGGGAGAGACGTTGTCATGGTGCTCCGATGCATCGGCGCTTGCCGGTTCCGTGGAAGCAGGCAAGCGGAAGGATTACTGCAGGTAGGAGAAGACGCCCATCATGCCGCGTTCGGCGTGGTAGGAGTTGTGGCAGTGGGTGAGCCATTGGCCGGGGTTGTCGGCGTCGAATTCGAAGACCACGGTCTGCTTGGGTTTGACGATGACGGTGTCTTTGCGGGCACCGTTGTCGGCAAGCTGGAAGGTGTGCCCGTGCAAGTGCATCGGGTGCCACATATCGGTGTCGTTGACGATTTTGACCTGTACGCGTTCGTTCAGCCGGAGGTCGAAGGCCCCGTCGAACGGATTGGCCATGTCAAAGCGTCGCCCGTTGATGCCCCAGTCGTATTTCTCCATGGATCCGGTCAGCCGCATCTCGTGGACCCGGTCAGGCGGCTTGGGCGCGAACAGGACTGATGCGTCTGCTTTCAGGCGGCTGCCATCCGTAACGGTTCCGTCCAGCGTCTTGGGCATGCGCCCTGCCGGGGGAGGTGTTCCGATTCCGGTGCTGATCAAACCGTAGGCGTTGCCGTCTTTGCCTTCCGGCAGTGCCAGCACGGGCGTGTAACCGTCGCGCACGGTGATGAGGGCGTCAAAGCGTTCGCCCATGCCGAGGACGACTGCGTCAATGTCGTGGTGCTGTACGGGGAAGCCGTCCGTGTGGGTGAGGGTAAGCTTCTGGCCCGGTACGCCGACCCGGTAGGCGGTGTCTCCGGCGGCATTGATGATCCGCAGCCGGATCCGGCTGCCGGGCCTGCTCTCCAGGATTTCGGCTTCCTGGGCAGGTTTTCCGTTGAACAGGTGGACGGGAATCTTCACATCGCCGGCGTCACCGCCGAGATACTTGCTGGTGGCGCCCATCAGCATGTGCTTCATGTCCATGCCGCCCCCGCCTTCGTGGTCCATACCCTCCATGCTGCCGCCGGACATATCCATGCCCATGGACAGTTCCTCCACGACCTCTTCCGGGGTGCCGGTGACGCCGTCAAGCCAGTCATCGAGGATGATGACCCACTCCTGGTCGTAGGACAGGGCCTCTTTCGGGTCCTCGATGATCAGGGCCCCGTAAAGGGCGCGTTCGCGCTGCATATCGAAGTGGGAGTGGTACCAGTAGGTGCCCGGGTGGGCCAGCCGGAACCGGTAGGCGTAATCGGCTCCGGCGGCGATGGCCTCCTGGGTGAGGCCCTGGACGCCGTCGGCGTCGTTGCGCAGGGCCAGCCCGTGCCAGTGGACACTGGTGCCTTCCGCGAGTTTGTTCGTCACGGGAACATCGAGCAGGTCACCCGTTTTAGCCCTGATCAACGGGCCGTTCAGGGATCCGTTGTAGCCCCAGGTGGATACCGGGTTTCCGGTGATTTTCGTGTTGAACGGTGCGGCGGTGAGTTGCTGTGTGACTGTCGTTCCGTCGGCGATGCGGCGGGCTTCGAAATCCGCGACCAGCGGATCGGTCGGCAGGATCCGGACCGCCGCTGCGGCCGGGGTAGCAGGACTGGAACAGGCGGCCAGGGCGGCCGCCGCTGCGCTGGCCACGGAAGCGGAGAGTACCGAGCGGCGGGTAATGAGACGGTTCATGGGGGCTTTCTTTCCAAGAGGGACCACAAGGGTCACCGATGCTGAAGCTGGCAGGAGGGGAAGCGTTCGGCATGCTTGCCCTGTGGGGGCATGGGCGGAACGCGAATGTCCGGCTCTACGTTCGGCTGATGGAAAGCTGTATGAGTGAGGGCGGCCGCGGCAGCCGCGTGATGAGACCAGGGGCACGGGGCAGCACATCGAAACGGTACCCGGGAGTTGCCCAGTGCAGGTCCGGTGCCGGGGCCCCTGCCGGTGCAGCAGCTGCGGGGGTGAGGACGCAGTCGGCCAGGAACATGTGTCCGCTGTCGCTGCAAGTGCCTGCGGCGGGCATCGCGGTGGTTTTGACCGCTGTTTCGTGGGCAGCGGAGAGCGCGCTGCTGTTCCCCGGCGCAGGAGGCTGTTGCTGGCCGGCAGCGGTGGCGGCGCCGGCGTGGGTTGCCGGAGTGCCGGAAACATTGTGGCCGGACGAGGAGGCAGGTGTGCCCAGCATGCAGGACATGACGAACAGCAGCCCCGCCAGTAAGGGGAGGATCCTGCGCAAGGAGAACGCGGCAGGCGGCACCGGTGTAGCGGCGATGATGCTCTCCTCTCGTCGTTGTTGGTATTTGCCGCCGGCGGCAGTCGGGAGCGTTGGCTGCCGCCGGAGGCATGACCGGCTTTGGTGTTTAGAGGCCGGAGTAGGAGTGCAGGCCGGGGAAGTAGACGTTGACCACCGCGAAGTTGAAGATGACACACAGGTAGCCGATGATCGAGAGCCAGGCCGCCCGGGTGCCGTCCCAGCCGCGGGTGGCGCGGGCATGGAGGTAACCGGCGTAGACGACCCAGATCACGAAGGTCCATACTTCCTTGGTGTCCCAGCCCCAGTAGCGTCCCCAGGCAGCCTCGGCCCAGATGGCGCCCGCCATGAGGGTGAAGGTCCAGAGGATGAATCCGATGGCGTTGAGCCTATAGGCCAGCTGCTCCAGGCTGACGGGGCTGGGCACCAGCCGCAGCAGCCCGGCCGTGCGGGGTTTGCCTCTTTTTTCCTGGCGGGTTTTTGCCAGTTGCAGGACTGAGAGCGCGAACGTCAGGGTGAAGATCGCCGCGGACAGGACCGCGACGGAGACGTGGATGATGAGCCAGTAGCTCTGCAGGGCCGGGATGAGCTGCGCGACGGGGGTGGGGAACGCGATCGCTCCGGCCATGAGCATGACCAGGACCAGACCGGTGATAAAGGTTCCGAGGAAACGCAGGTCCCGGAACAGCAGTGCCGTAAGGAACACCGCCATGACCAGCATGGCGCCGGTGGTGGTGAATTCATACATGTTGCCCCACGGCACGCGGAGGGCTGCCATGCCGCGGGTGACCACGCCGGCGGCATGGACAACCAGGCCCAGGACGCCGACGGCGACGCCGATCCGCGCCGCCGGACGCCGCAGCGCCTTGTAGCCCATGGCGTCGTCCACCACGGCGTCATTGTGCTCGTTCGCCTTGCCGCCCCCGGAACCATGCGTCCATTGCACTGTACCCGGGGTGCCGGCAGCGGCAAGTACCGGTTCCTGCGCCGGTTCCGCCGGCGCCGTCACGACCTTACGGGCACGGACCAGGTCGGCGGCGAACGCGATGAATGAAACCGTATAGGTCAGGGCGGCCAGCAGCATGAACAGCTCGCTGTACTGGCCGAGGGTTTCGTTGACCGTAATCATGGTGTTGCCTGCCTGTTCTGATCGTCCGCTTTGTTCCAGTGTGTGGTCAGGGCCGATCCGATCCGGATGGCTTCCTTGGCCAGGGAATGGTCCTCTCCGCGGGCCAGAAGCCCGTATTCGACCATGGTGCGTCCGTCTTCGTGCCGGCCGGCGCGGATCCAGACCCTGCGCCTTGCGGTCGTGAGCGTGATGATCAGCCCGAGCAACGCCAGCGTGGTGAAGACCAATGCCCCCGCCTTGCCGGGGTCGTACACGATGTCCAGGGCGACGTAGCGTTTCAGTCCGTCGAAGGTGATGGATCCCTTGCCGTCCGGAAGTTCGTACGTCTGGTAGGCGCCGAGCACGATGCCGCCGTCCGGCAGGTCCCTGCCGTTAAGCTGTGTCAGTTCGGTGGTATCGAGCTGGTAGACCGAAACAGGATTGCCGTCGTCGAGCCCGAGATCCCCGGTGTAGGAGTTCAGGTTCAGCTGCGGGTTGTACGGGTCCGGATCAGAGCCGAAGGCCACCCCGTTCTCGTCCATCATGGCCGTGGGCAGGAAGAAACCAACGAAACCCAGCTGGTCGGGCCGGGCGTCCGGTGCCTTGATGACGATCGTCGAGTTGTAGGTTGCGTCAGTGGGAAGTGCAGGGACCGGTCCCTGCAGCGCGATGTTGCCCTCCCCGTCGCGGACCGTTATCTCCGGAGCGTAGCCGTTGCCGATCAGGTAGACGTTCGTGCCGCCGAATCCGATGGGTTCATTGACCCGCAGGGTTTCCTGCCGCGGTGCGTCCGAGGGACTGTCCTGGACTGTCATATCCGCCGTGAAGTCGATGGGATTGCCGTAGCTGGCCGGGTTGCGGTCGAAGGTGACGTCAAAATTGTTCAGAGTCAGCGAGAACGGGACGAGGGCCCCGGGGTTGAAGCTGGTACCGGGGAAAAAGGAATCGTAGCCGGGTTCGGAGTTTGTGAACCCCTCGCCTTCGATGATGAGTTTCTGTCCCCGGTAGCCGAACATGCCGCCGACGGCGATGGACACCAGCACGCCGATCATCGCGGTGTGGAAGACAAGGTTGCCGGCTTCTTTCAGGTATCCGCGTTCGGCTGCCACCGAGGGCAGGTCCGTGCCGGTATCGCGCAGCTGCACCCGGTAGCCGCGCTGGCGGAGGATCCTGGCAGCGTCCTCGATGGCCCGGTCCGGGGTCAGGGCCGTGCCGGCGGCGACGGTCATCGTCCCGTATTCAGGGAGCCGGGACAGGCGCCGGGGCGTCCGTGGCGGCTGGGAGCGCAGGGCCTTCCAGTGCTGGACGGCCCGCGGGATGACGCAACCGATCAGGGAGATGAAGAGCAGCAGGTAAATCGCGGAGAACCAGACCGAGGAGTAAACGTCGAACAGCTGGAAGCGGTCCAGCCAAGGCCCTGTTTCGGGGTTGTCCTGAATGTATTGGGCCACCACGGCGGGGTTCGCCGGGCGCTGGGGAAACAGCGACCCGGGCACTGCCGCCACCGCCAGCAGCAGCAGCAGTTGCAGTGCGGTTTTCATGCTCGTCAGCTGGCGCCACGCCCAGCGCAGCATGCCGGCTGGCCCGAGTCGTGGCAGGTCGACATCCTCGCGAGGCTTCTGCGGCGGGAGATTGGTCGTCGTCATGGCTTCTCAGTGCCAGGTGCCGCCAGAGCGTCCTCGATAATCGCCGTGAGGGTGCTCTTTTCGGCGATGCCCAGGATCCGGGCAGCGACGCGGCCGTCCTTGTCCAGCACCAGGGTTGTCGGTACGGCCTGGGGCGGCACATAGTCGGTCAGCGCGAGCAGGATTTGTCCGTTTTTGTCTTTGAAACTCGGATACTCGATGCCGAAGGTGCGCTCGAATGCGGATGCGGTGGCTGCCTCGTCCCGGGTGTTGATCCCGTAGAACTGCACCCCCTGCGGCTCGAACTCGGCGTGCAGGGCGGACAGGTCCGGCGCTTCGACCCGGCATGGCGCGCATGCTGCATACCAGACATTCAGCACGGTGACCTTGCCTGCCCAGTCATCATTGCTCACCGTGGTTCCGTCGAAAAGCTGACCGCTGAGCCGGACAGTTTCGCCGCGGATACCTTCAGCGTATTCGGCAACGGAACCGTCGCCGGCCACGTAGCTGTTGGTTCCGGCGTTGACCTTTTCCGCTAACGGATCTTCGGCCGCACAGCCGGAAAGCAGCAGTGAGGCGGTGAGGGCAGCGGCAGCAGCCTGGCGGCGGCTAAGTAGGGAGAGTTTCATGAGTCATTCTTTCCACGGTTTGGGTTTCTTCAGCAGGACTGGTGCCGGTTAGACGGGTGTGAGGTAGGTGCCGGCGAGGTTCTGGAGCTGGTAGATCCAGAGCATCCAGATGCCGGAGACCATCAGGACGCCGACAAGGATCAGCAGGCCGCCGCCGATGAGGTTGAAGGTCCTGATGTGGCGGCGGATAAAGGCCAGCGTGGTACTTACCCAGTTCAGCCCCATGGCGACCATGACAAACGGGATGCCCAGGCCCAGGCAGTAAACGAAGCCGAGCAGTGCGCCGCGCCAGGCGCCGCCGGTCGTCGTGCTCAACGCCAGTACCGCGCTGAGGGTCGGCCCCATGCAGGGTGTCCACCCGAGGCCGAAGACGATGCCAAGCATCGGCGCTCCGGCCACACCGGTTTTCGGTTTGAACGGCAGCCGCATGGTCCGCTGCATCAGGGAGAGCTTTCCGATCAGGACCAGGCCCATGACGATGACGAAGATGCCGAGGACGCGGATGAGGAGGTCCTGCCAGCGCAGCAGCCACCCGCCGATTGCACCGAATGCAGCGCCATAGAGCGTGAACACGGCGGCGAATCCCAGGATGAACAAGCCGACCCCGGTCATCACGCGTCGCCGGTTATCCGGAGCGGCAGGATCGGCCAGGCCGGAGACATACCCGAGATAGCCTGGGACCAAAGGCAGGATGCAGGGGGAGATGAAGGAAACGATTCCTGCGGTCATCGCCAGGGGAACAGCTATCAGCAGCGCACCCGACTGGACCATCTCCGCGAAATACACTCCGATGGTCAACGGTATGCCCCCGTACCCCTGTAGTCCGCACTCATTTGCCTGTCCCTGTACCGAACTCGTAGCGGTAGGTTCTGGTCAGTGAACCGTCTTTGGAGAGATGTTCCTCTACCACTGACCAGCCCAGCCGCGCATAAAACCCCTCCGCGCTGCCGGTTCCGGCGATGACGGCGAGTTCGGCCCGGACGGCGCCTTTTGCCCGCGCCTGTGTCAGGAAATGCGTGACCAATTCTTTGCCGGCTCCGCTGCCTCTGGCCTCTGGAATGACCGCCACAGCGGTGATGACGGCGGTGCGGGGTTGTGCCGGTGCACCGCTTGCCGCGGCACTGGGCCGTACGGCGCCGGCAGGAACACGCTGCGGAGGTCGTTTCAGCAGCCTGCGCAGATACGCCCCGGCACGGGTGCGCAGGAAATGCGCGGCCAGGCGGGGGCGAAGGGCCAGAGCGCCGGCACCTGCTGTACCCAGCCGTATCCGATGCCTTCCGAGGACGTCGTCGACGTGCCGGACCTGGTCGGTGGCGCCGACGAGGAAACCCACAGGTTGCCGGTTCCCGTCCGGAGCTACAAGTTCGGCCATCAGCGCAGTTCCGTGCGGAGCGTTCAGATACGTTGCATGCCAGCGGCGGACAAACTTCTCGCCCAGCCTGGGGAACAAGCCATGGGGCAGGAAGGCGCATTGCAGTGAGGCGGTCAGTGCGAGGTCATCACCGGTCGCGGGGCGTATGACCACCCGGGGAAGAATCGGGGCTGTCATGGGCACTTTCTGGGGGAGCGGTACGGGCGGCAGCGAGGTGGCATGCCGGAAGGTCACGGGAGCGATTGACATGGCCGGTCAGCTTTCAAGTACGCTGAAAGTCGCCCCGCTGTCTGCCGAGTGCTCTATGCCGGCGGCTGTGGCTACCCAGATCTGCAGCTGTCCCTCCTCGCCTGGGGCAGCTGCGATGGCTGCGGGCGGACCGGAAACGGCACCGCCGGACTCCTGCCACGTTTTTCCGGCGTCGCGGCTGACCTGGACTGATCCGTCGGGGGCGACGCCGACGGCCGTGGCCTCGTCGGCGAATGTCGTCAGGAGCATTACCGGTGCATTCGCCGGCAGTTCCCAGGTTTCACCGCCGTCGTCCGAGCGCTGGACGCCTTCTTCCGTTGTGGCCAGGACAACCGGGCTCAGCGAGGTGCCGGCCAAACTGTAGGGGCGGATGTCTGTTTCCGAAGTCGTCCAGGTCTCCAGATCTCCGGTGAGCCTCAGTTCGCCGTCGAATCCGACGATCCCGTTACGTGTCACGGTCAGGGCGTGGAAATCGGATTCACCCTGGCGGGAAAGCGGTTCCCAGGTTTTCCCGCCGTCGGTCGAGTGGATCAGCCCCGCCGGGTTCGGTAGATCCGACCCGGGGCCGGGATGGCCGGAGGCGTAGAAATGGTCGTTTCCGGCGGGTGAGAAGCCCATCAGGTCGATGGTCGGCCCGATCTTTTCGGGTTTCTCCGCCGTGACGTTGAAGAGGCCATCGTGCGTGGCCAGCAGGACCTTGCCGGATGCCGGGTCGACGCTCATGCCGTGTACGTGGCCGTAGGGGGAGGCACCGGTATCAGCGGCAGGATCAGGGGTTTCCGCGGGTTGGGCGCAGCCTGCGGCGAGCAACGCTACGGACATGGCAGCAGAGGTAAGGGCTCCCCGCTTCCAGACGCGGATCCGGGAGGACTTAAGGGACATGGGTGAACGGTTCATCAGGGAAAGAGTCTCCAATAAGGGGACGGCAGCCGCGTACGCGGGCCTGGGGGAGGGATAGCACGTTGTCCGGGCACAGGAACGGTTCTGTGCCCGGTTGCGTGAAAGAAGATGTCAGAGACCGGCGAGAAGTTCTTTCATCTTCTCGATTTCTGCACTCTGGTCAGCGACAACCGCCTCGGCGAGGGCGACGGCGTCAGGGTCCTGCCCGTTGGCGATTTCTTCTTCAGCCATTGCCACGGCACCTTCGTGGTGGGCGATCATCTGGGTCAGGAACATCCGGGCTGCCTCATCGCCCTGGGCTGCCTCAAGCTGGGCAAGGTCGTCCGGGCTCATCATGCCTTCCATGGCGTGATCGCCGGACATTTCCATCGGCTCGCCCCAAGCTTGCAGCCAGCCGGTCATTTTCTCGATTTCCGGACCTTGGGCGGCCTTGATGTCTTCGGCTAATTGCATGATCTGCGGATCGAGGTTGTCCTTGGCGAGCATGATGTCGCTCATTTCCACGGCCTGCTCGTGGTGGGGGAGCATCATCTGCGCGAACATGGCGTCCGCGCTGTTATTGTCGGCGGCGACCCCGGAAGAGGCAGCCGAGGGGGATGCAGACATGCTGCCGTGGTCCATGCCCGGCATGGTTCCTTCGGCGGTGTCCGATCCTGTGTCCGAGCCGCAGCCGGCCAGAAAGAGGGCGGCGGCAACGGCGGTTGCTGAAATGGCGCTAAAGCGCTTCATGGTGAATTCCTTCAAAAAATGTTCTCAAATACTGCTGGCTATCAGTGAGCATGCCCTCTACACGCTGCAGGGCATGCGGAAACACGCCTCGCCCATAGGGGAGAAGGCGCAGGGATTCTAGGTGCGGCTGATAGAGAGCTGAACGAGCGAAGGAGGCCGGAGCATGGACGTGGACCAGGGCACAGGGTGGGGCGGTGCCCGCAAACCGTGCCGGCTTTCGGTCCGCAGCCGGTTTGGCTTGAAAAACAGGGCGAAGCTGGCCACCACCATCATCAGCACGCAGGCGGCGGCCATCAAATCATGCTCGCCTCCACAGGGCCCGGTGCAACCGGCTGAGTCTGGGGGCGTGGCGTGGCTGGATACGGCGGCTTCCGCATCAGACGAATGACTCGCGGTATGGGCGGCAGCTGTCGTGACGGTTACGTCGAGGCTGCCGGATCCGGGGCCGTGGGAGATGTTCAGGATGTGCATCCCGAGGATCCCGGTGATAACCGCTGCCAGGCCCAAAAGCAGTGTCAGGGAGTGTCGGATGGGCAGGGAGAGGCCTGACATGATGCGGTGGTTCATCAGTCCTGCCTTCCAGTCGATCCTGATCGGTCCCATGTCAAGGGTACCGAAGCTGTACAGGCCCTGCCGAATCCGGCAGGGCCTGTGTTCTGCGCCACGGCTACGGCTTATTGCACCGCGGCGGCATCGAGCTTGATCCGGCCGCAGCAGCTGGGCGTTCAGGGCCACGACGATGGTGGACACCGGCATCAGTTCGCCTGCTACTGCAGGGGAGATTGCGACGCTGGCAAAGACCGGCAAGCCCGCGGCCAGGGAACGGCGATGACCTTGTAGCCCTTGGCCCAGATGAGGTTCAGGATCATCTTGCCGTAGCTGGCGGAGGCACCGACGTCGGCTTTGACCCCGCGGCCGATCGAGGCGAAGCTGCTGGCGGTCGGTTGGCGGTTGTGCTGTGCTTTCGCTTTATGGTGCAGTTCGGCTTTTGGGGTAGCCGGACCTGAGGCGCATCGGTAGTGTGGGCCACACATGTTCGTCCCTATGGAAGGATCATGATCCGGCTTACGAGACGTCCTGCAGCGATGCTTCACCGGGTGGGGGCCTGGCGAAGCATCATTGTCGGTGTGGCCCTCACGCTTCTCGTTGCGAGCGTGATGTCCGTGTGCGTCACCGGGCAGCCGGAAGCAGGTGGCCGGATTTCTGCGGAGCCAGCAGCGGCCGGGCATGCCCACCACGTAAAGCCTGAAGTGGGTCCGGGGATAGGACCAGCGCTGGACACGGCGCCTCATGCAGAAGGCCACCGCCATGACTGCTGTGGAAAGTACGCGGCACCGGACACCTCTGCAGCCGTCCAGCGCCCCGAAGGGCAAGCCGTTTTGGTCCTGCCCGAGCACGCACTGACTGATCCGCCCGCAGCAGCACCGTCGCCGACGGGCATGGATCCGGGGCCGCCTCCGCAGTCACCATCCCTCATTGAGATGTCGATCAGCCGGACATAAACCGGGCCCCGTGTCTGCCGGGTGCCGGCCGCCTGGCGGATGGCGCTCGTTGAGCGGCCCTGCCCGCATGCCTTCCCCTCGCCGGCGACCGTTCCGGCGTTTTCAACGGGGAGGCAGGCAGGATCCGGTAGCAAGACAGGCACAACGCACCGTACCGAAACCATGGTGGCCGCAACCGCCACCGGTGACACCAAGAACGAATCGGAGAAGAACAATGACACACGTACAGACAATGCTCGACACGTACCCCAAGGACCTGGGGAACGTCGACAAGGCGAAACTTATCGAGTGCATCCGGGCCTGTTTCGAATGCGCGCAGACCTGCACGGCCTGCGCGGATGCGTGCCTCAGCGAAGACATGGTCGCCGACCTGACCAAGTGCATCCGCACCAACCTCGACTGCGCCGACATCTGCGTCACTACCGGCAACACGCTGTCCCGCCACACCGGGTACGACGCCAACGTCACCCGCGTCGTCCTGGAAGCCTGCCGGACCGTCTGCAAGGCCTGCGCCGACGAATGCGAACGGCACGCCTCCATGCACGACCACTGCCGCGTCTGCGCCGAGGCCTGCCGCCGCTGTGAACAGGCCTGCGCCGAGCTGCTGGGCTCACTGGGCTAACCAGCGGCCAAGTCCCGCCAGGGTGAGGGGAGGTCCCAGGGGGACGTCCCCTTGCCCGGTGGCGGAACCAAAACACGAATATGAACGAAAGACGTAAGACGATGCAAACAAATCACGCCCGCCGCGGCCGCGCCGCAGCTGCAGTTTCCGCCGCCATGCTGGCGGCCATGCTGGGCAGCACACCGGTAGCAACTGCCGCAACGGAAGTGCCGGCAACAGTACTGACGCAGGCCCATACGGCTGAATCGGGGGAGCAGCCGGAGCCAACCTCTCCCACCGTTTATGAGTTCGGCGAAACCCTGGCCAATCTGGAAGGCAAAGACCTCGAAGTAACGTTCATGGCGGCGATCATTCCGCATCACCGTGCCGCCATTGAAATGGCTGAGCTCGAACTTGAGCGGGGCGAGAGCCCGGACGTCCGTACCCATGCCGAGAACATCATCGCCAACCAGCAGCACCAGATCGACCAGTTCACCCGATGGCTGGATGAATGGTACGGCCTGACACCCGAGGAGGCGAAGGAAGAAGCTCCCCGGGAAGCCCGCCGGGAAATGGCAAAGATGGACCGTGAAACCGAACAAATGATCAAAGAACTGCGCCAGGTCGAAGATGGCGAAGGTTTTGACAAGGCTTTCGTCGTGCGCATGATCCCGCATCACCAGGGCGGGATTATCGAATTCCTGGAGCCGCAGTCCAGGGCGCCCCATGCCCAGCTGCGGGTGGCTGCGGCCACCGGAATCCTGAATCAGGAAGCGGAAGTTGTCGACTTCCGCACCTGGCTCTCCGCACAGGAGGGGGAGGACTGAACCGCAGCTTGAACCCTGACTGCCGGTTGATAGACATTTTCAGGGTTTGCTGCGGCATGCTGATTAAGAAAAAAGGATGTTGGTGATCAGAGCAGTCATAGTGGGCGAGGCCTGAAGTGCGGCATGCACCGGCAGCCGGGGCAGCCTCACGGCAACCACGCCGCGCGCTGTTCCTGCTGCTTGCGCCACCCGTACCGGGTCCTGCCCTGGGGCTTGTAAACCGAGAGCACTACGGCCACGAGCAGAACAGCCAAGGCGGCGCCGGCGTCAGCGAGCAGCTGGACCTTCAGTCCGTCCGGGTCAGCGAAGGCCAAGGACGTCCCGGCAGCCCGGTCGGCCATAAGGCTGACCGGCTGCATGTGTACGACCAGGAGGAAACTGGCAACGACGGTTATCAGTAGTTTCGCAAGCACCCAGTAGTGCCGGAACAGCCCCCAAACAGTGCCCAGGGCCTGGATGAGTCCGGTCAGCAACGACGCAAGGCTCAGCGGGACGATGGCGAACCAGCCGATGAGTTCCATGGAAATGTAGGCAGCGCGCACGGTCTGCAGGTCCCTGCTGCCCAGGCCGGCGATGGCCAGGACCAGGAACCCGGCCACGGCACCAAGCCAGCCAACGGACGCCGTGACGTGGGCGGTGAGGGCCAGCTTGCGAAGCCGCGGAGGCATTTTCATGACAGCTGTACGCCGTACTCCCAGCCGCTGGAGGCCGGAGCATGCCTGCCGAGGCCACCGCCGGCAAGGTGGAAGATCGCAAACGCCAGGACGAGGACGGCGGTGATGATTCCGAAGACGTATACCCAGCGGGGCGTCCGCGGAGCGGAATCGCGGCCGGAACCGGTCTGCCGGTCCTGCCGGGGGTTGTTGTGCGGTTCGTCCATGAGCGGGGTTCTCCTCTTAAAGGGCTGGCATCAACGGCGGTCGATAACAGTATTTTACGATACAAAGTGTCTTGATCGCTCCCGGTCTTACCGCGCACCCTAAACTAAAAGCGTGCCCAAACTGTGGAACGAGACGATAGCGGCCCACCGCGATGCCGTACGGGCTGCAACACTGGACGCGACTGCAGACCTCGTGCACAGGCATGGGCTTGCCTCGGTGACGATGACCCAGGTCGCCGAGGCGGTCGGCATCGGAAGGGCCACGCTTTACAAATACTTCCCGGATGTCGATGCGATCATGGCCGCCTGGCACGAACGCCAAGTCACCGGCCATCTGGAACAGCTGGCCGGGATCCGGCACGGGGCCGGCAACCCTGCCGGGCGGCTCAAAGCCGTACTGGAAGCCTACGCGCGGATCTCTTATCAACATCACGGCACCGAACTCGCAGCCTTGCTTCACCATGGCGGGCATATTTCCCGAGCCCAACAGCATCTCCAAGATTTCATCCGGGATCTAATAGGCGAGACGGCGGACGCCGGTGACCTGCGGACTGACGTTTCGCCGGAGGAGCTAGCTGTCTACTGCCTGCATGCCCTCGCAGCGGCAAACACGCTGTCATCCCAGGATGCCGTTCACCGGCTCGTCGCCGTCATCATGTCCGGCCTGAAATTCCCTGAGGGCGCAACAGGAAACGTGTAAGTCGGACGAAGCCGTCACCAAGCGGGGTGGAAGAAGAAACCAGGCCTTCGCCTCCCGCCCTTGTACCCCTGGAAAGGCGCACGCCTGCCGTGTCCGCCGGCTGCCGGTCGTATCCTAAAGTACGGAGACAGGAAGTATGGGGCACGGCCAGCGGATTTCCTCGCTGAACACCGGTACGTTCTACATGGCACAAAAGACAGGACTCCAATGACTGGGCCGGAGGCTTCGGAACGTGTTCCGGTTTTTCGCCGGCTGGTGCAGGTTTATGCGACGGCAGCTCTTCTGGCGGTCGCGGATCTGGGCCTCAAATCCTGGACAATGGCCCGCATGCCTGCTGCCCAGGTTTTCGATTTCGGGATCCTGCAGCTGCGACCGTCCTACGATACGCAATCCGACTCTGACGCTGTTGGATTTCCTGAGCGGATACTCCTTATAGGACTGGGTTTGGCCGTCATCATCCTGGGTGCTTACACACTGCATGCTGCAATGGCTGGGCATACCCCGGATCTGATGGCCAGCGCGTTGATTCTTGGCGGGGCGACGGCAGAGCTGGTTGGCCGGGTGGAGGGACGCGGTCACATCGAATACTTCTATACGGGATGGCTCCCCGACTTCAACCTCGCTGAAGTGTGGCTGGTTGCCGGGGTATGCCTGCTCGGCCTGGCTGCCCTGAGCAGACGGCGGGCCCGCCGCTAGCTGGGAAACCGGGCCCTTGGTCAGCACGCTGACGGCGACGGAACATGGCCGCGCCGATCCCCTGACAGGCCGGCGTTGCGGAGTCACCGTTCGGTTTGGCAGGTGCGCCGGAAGGGCACTGCGAACTCGGTCTTCGCGCTCTACGCGCCGGTTGCGCCTTCGGCGGGACCTATCCGGTCGACTCGATTCTCTTCAGCAGTTCCGGCGGCAAGCCTTTGCCCGCGGCCTCGATGTTGCTGACAAGATGTTGGGCATCGACGGTTCCGGTGATGGCGCTGGTGACATGAGGGTTGGCGAGCACAAAGTTGAGGGCCGCTTCGCTGCCGGTCATGCCGTCAATATGGTTGAGGAACCGGTAGCTCCGGCCGCGAGTGAACTTGCTTCTGTGATTCTTCATTGCCCTGAGCAGATACCAGATGTCGCTTCGGCGCCTGATTTTGAAAATATCGTTCGAAAACAGGGTTTGTGCCAGCGGGGATTTGACCAGCACCCCCATGCCCCGGCTGCCGGCTGTGTCGATGATTTTTGCCGGGCCGGCCCTGTTGATGACGTTGTATTCGATCATCAGCGAATTGAAGACGTCCATGTCGACAGTTTTCCGGGCGCCGGAGCCGTTTGCGGAGACGCCAATGTGGCCGATCAGGTCCCGGTCCTTGAGGTCCAGGAGTTTGTCGATTGCCGGTTCTGCCGGTCGGGGGAATCCGTGGAAATGAACCAGCGGTAGTCGCTCCAGCTGAAGGTTTCTAAGGCTCGAGACAATGCTTTTTTCGATGCCGTCCGGGGTGAAGTCCTTGATATGCCTGCCGTCGACGAATCTGGTGCCTACCTTGGTAGCCACGACGGGTTCTGCGGACCTTTCCTTAAGGATTCTGCCCAACCTGGTTTCAGCGTTCCCGGCGCTGTAGTTGGGGCCGGTATCGAAAAGGTTGATTCCGTGCTCGAGGGCTATGTCGATCAGCGCGGCCGCCTTCTTCTCGGGAAAGGCTGTAAACCCCCAGTATCCACCGGCCCCAAACCCAAGCTCGGAAACGAACAGGCCGGTTTGTCCCAACAACTTCTTCTGCATCCTAAGTTCCTCTTGTCCTCAGTACTGCTAGATTACTGAGACTCGTGAACTTCGTCGCAGGAAGCTGTGCCGTTTCTCCTCGCGGAAGCCGCAAGGCAAGCGTGCAGAAGCGCCGGCAACATGAAGAGGCGTTGCCGCCCTGCCTACGATGGAGCCTTCTCCGATGGGATCGTGATTGATACGGGCGCCGGGATGCCAGGCGGCCGGTTACTTGCCGGCCATATGAGCGAACCTGCGGGCCAGGACGACTGGAACAACACCAAAGACGGAGGCCGGACGTGGATGTACTTCTGACAGTGGCAGGAATTTCACTCGCCGTACTGGGATTGATCGACATGTTTCACAGCTTGCTGCACCCGAGCGGCAAAGGCTACCTGAGCCATCTGGTGCTCTCGGGTGTCTGGCGGGCGTCGAGGGCCACCGGTCACCGGCTGGGATCTGCCGTGGGACCTGCGGCGATGGTAGCCGTGATCCTGCTGTGGGTGGCCCTGCAGACAATCGGCTGGGCGTTGATCTACTACCCGCATATCCCGGGCGGTTTCATGTACTCCCCGGGGGTGAATCCAGCAGACTATCCCGACATCGCTGAGGCAATCTACGTTTCCCTCGTGACCCTGGCGACCTTGGGCTTTGGGGATGTCGTGGCCACCGACCCGTGGGTTCGCCTGGCCTCCCCGCTGCAGGGGCTGACCGGTTTCGCCCTGCTGACCGCGGCACTGACCTGGTTCACCCAGGTTTATCCTCCGCTGTCCCGGCGCCGGTCACTGGCCCTGGAGCTCAAAGGTCTTGCCGACATCAATTACGCCAAGACGCTCGGCGAAGTTGACCATGCTGTAGCCACCCGTATCCTGGACACCCTGACGGCCCAGCTGGAGAAGGTCCGCATCGACTTCACCCAGTACACGGAGAGCTACTACTTTCAAGAGGAGGACCCGGACCTTTCCCTGGCCCGGCAGCTGCCGTACGCACTGGCGTTGCGGGAAGCGGCGGCTGCTTCCCCGAGCAAGGACCTACAGCTCAGCGCCCGGCGGATCTCCGTCGCACTGGAGCAGTTGGCGAAAAAACTCGGAGAGGATTTCGTGCCCAAGGACGAGAACCCCGAAGACGTTTTCGCGGCCTACGCGAACGACCACGGCCAAGGCACCCAAGGCTGACCCGGACCCGGTACCGCACCCAGAGTGCGGCGCCAGGCAGTGAGGAACTCTATCCACAGAAGGCTTTTGGCCGTATCCGGTACGGCAGGAGCCCCTGAAAGACCAGCCGGGAAGCTGAATCGGGATTTTTCTCGCGGCTACGAAAAACGTTCTCCGTGAGCCACCGCTCGGCCTGTAATTTTCCGGTGCAGCAGATTTACCAGACGTAAGCCGTGTACCGGCGAACGATAAGGGACCAACGACTCACAGCGGCCCACCGCGAATCCCCGAAGCCCTGGCGTGTTCGGAAGGTGTCTACTCCGCGGCGGCCGGATCCAGGGCTTCCCGGTGCCGATGTCTGATCCGGTTGCGGGCCTTTTCGGATAACGCACCCAGCGGTCTTTCCAGCGGCCCTTTCCCTTTCGTGCTGTGCCAGACCACGGCGAAGATGACCGCCGCGCCGGTCTGGACAGCCAGCGAGACAAAGGGCCTGTCGCCGAGGAACCCGGTGGACACGAAGAGCAGATGGGCGGAATACAGGGTCAGGGTCATGCTCCCCGCCGGGGCCAGGACGCCGATAATCGGATCGAACGCTTTGCCCAGCAGCAATACGAGCCCAAGTACTGCCGCGGACATACCGATCGTATGCAGCAATTCCAAAGGCATCGACGAGTACGGCGCCATTACCGCCAACCACCACCAGGACCCGCCGTGCAAGCCCGAGTCCGGGCCATAGACAAAGACTTCGCTCACGTCATCCGCCGCAAGGCCCGGCGACGAAGCAACGAGCTGGCCAAAGCCCCCGGCGGGCCCGAGCAGGAACGCCGAGACACCCCATGCCAACAGTGCGAGCAGGACACCGCCTATCAGAAGCCTGGCCGCGGATCGGCGCGAAGAGAGATTGAGCCGCCCGATCACCATCCCGGCACAGATATAAGCCATCCACGGTACTGCCGGGTAGAAGCCTGTGAACGTCAAGAGGCCCGCCGACCCGACCGGCTCTTCAAAAATGTCAGTGAACGTGGCGTTGTCCGTTTGCACCGTAGGGAGATCGCCCTGCAGGCCCAGCAGGAGCGCCGGTGCCAGTGTGGCGGAGCCGACTGCAATGACGACCAATGCCCACGGTGGCGGGCCCAGCAGCGGTACCGCCAGCAGGAACATCACACCGTAATAGGCCAGGATAATTGCCGGGCCCGGTTCCGCGTAACCTAGCAACAGGCCAAGCCCCAGAATGAGTACGCCCCGCACCGCAAGCCCGGCCTTTGCCGCCAACAGCGGGCGCCCTTGGAACCGGCGGCGCCCACCGGAAATAAATGCCAGTGAAACGCCGGCGAGGACCGCGAAAAGTGCCGCTGCGTGCCCCGCCAATAACATCGTCGTCATTGTCGGCCCGTGATTTGCCGTTTCGGCTGGCAGCACGTTGACGGCGAGCATCCCCAGCAACGCCACGCCGCGCGCCGCGTCAACACCCCTCACCCGGGGCGTGCGGCTCCCTGCCACCTGCTCGGAGGAATGCGGCAGCTGGACCCCTTCACTGGTGTCATCTGCCTTCGGCACAGGCGCTCCTCAGGGACAGTAATGCCGGAACAGCGGCATCCGGCCCGGCAATGTCGGTATCCGACCTTCCGGATCAACCTAAAGTCCAAAACTTGGAAAATCCTGAGTGCCTGCCTCTCGGCCTCGAACACAATAATGCTTGAGATGGTGCGCCCAAGGTCCTCTAACTTCACGTAGTTGCATACGGAATCTCACGGTTTTGTTCGTCAGTAACGGCACCGTGACGACCGGATAACAGGCTCTGCGTTCCACTAGGCCCTATCTGTGGGTTCTCATGCGATGGGGAGAAGCAATATGGGAAAAAAGGCGAGAACTGACGTGGTCACATCCCGCCCGGTGGAGCTTCAGGGCCGGATCTGCACGAATGAGGGGGTGGGGGATGGCGCCGTTCTGACATCAGCTTCCCCTGACCAGTCCATCCGCTGGCGTCCAGGTGAACGGTTGGAGCGGCTTTTTGAAGACCGTTGCGACCAGCTCCTGGCAGAGGGACAGGGCACCCACCCGGCGGTGGATGCCGGAGATGTCCTTTTGACATACAAGCACCTGGACGGGTGCGCCAACCAGCTCGCGCGCCACTTGCTGGTGTCGGGAGCACGTCCCGGTGACCGCATCGCTCTGCTGTTCGACCAGCCGTGGCGTGCCTATGTGGCCATGCTGGCCGTGCTGAAGATCGGTGCCGCGTATGTGCCGATGGATCGGGCGTTTCCCTCCGACCGGTTGAAATACATCGTTGAGGACGCGGACGCCGCGATGGTGCTCTCGCTCAGCCACTTGAAGGACCTGCTTCCTGAGGTCGCGGCTCCCGTGGTGTGCCTCGACCACGAGCATCTGCACATATCAGGGTGCGAATCATCCCGCCTGACCAACTTGTCGGACTGGGGCACACCCGATGAGCTGGCGTACATCATCTACACCTCCGGCTCGACCGGCCGGCCCAAGGGCGTGGCCGTTGACCATGCCAGCATCTGCAACTTTGTCCGTGTGGCGTCCGACGTCTACGGATACCGGTCCTCGGACCGTGTCTATCAGGGCATGACACTGGCCTTCGACTTCTCGGTGGAGGAAATCTGGGTTCCCTGGCTGGCCGGGGCAACTTTGGTTCCCAAACCCGGCGGGACGAGCCTGCTCGGGACCGAACTTTCAGCGTTCCTGACGGAGAAGCAGATCACCGCGCTGTGCTGCGTGCCGACCCTGCTTGCAACCATCGAGGAGGAGCTGCCGGATCTGCGCTTCCTGCTGGTCTCCGGGGAGGCCTGTCCCCGGGACCTGATCGTGCGCTGGCACCGGCCCGGTCTGCGCTTCCTCAACGTTTACGGTCCGACCGAAGCGACCGTCACCGCGACGTGGAACGTGGTGGATCCGGACCGTCCGGTCACGCTGGGCGTGCCGCTGCCGACCTATTCCGCCGTCATCCTTGACCCGGAGGAGAACCGGGCGCTGGGCCCGGGCGAAACCGGTGAAATCGGCTTGGCCGGTGTAGGGCTGGCACGAGGCTATGTGAACCGCGATGACCTGACCGCAAAGGCGTTCATTCCCGATTTCCTGGGGATCGGGAACAATCCGTCGGGGCGTATCTACCGCACGGGGGATCTGGGGCGGATCAACGCGGACGGTGAGATCGAGTACTTCGGCCGTATCGATACCCAGGTCAAGATCCGCGGCTACCGGATCGAGCTGACGGAGATCGAGTCCGTGCTGTTGAAGGCTCCCGGAGTCGCCCAGGCGGTCGTGGGAACCTATGAGCCGGCGCCTGGTTTCGTGGAGCTTGTCGCGTACTACACCGTCCGCCACGACAGGGACGCGGACGAACAGAAGATCCACGAGATGCTGAGGAAGCTCCTGCCCGGCTACATGGTGCCGGCGTATTTCGAACGCCTCGATGCCATCCCCATGATGGCCAGTGACAAGGCGGACCGTAAGAAGCTGCCCGCCCCGACGAACAGGCGCAGCCTCACCGGTCCCGAAAGCTACACTGCCCCGGCGACCGAAACGGAAGAAGCCCTGGCAACGCAGCTCGGCGCAGTCCTGAGCCTGGAGCGGGTGTCGGCCGAGGCGAACTTCTTTGAGGACCTGGGAGCGAACTCGCTGCTGCTCGCGCATTTCAGCGCCAGGGTCAGAAAGCACACCGGGCTGCCGCCGATCGCCATGCAGGACGTCTACCAGTCCCCGACCGTGCGGCAGCTGGCCGTGGTCCTGGACGCTGCCCAGTCCGCAGCCACCCTTGAACCGGAACAGCCCACGCTACGTGAAGCGGTGCCTGCGCGTCCGCTGCCCGGTACCGGCAGCTTCGTGCTGTGCGGCGCCATCCAGCTGCTGATATTCCTGGGCTACACAACGTACGCCGCGTTCCTGCTGATCTTCGGATTCACCTGGGTTTCCGAAGGCACCAGCCTGATCGACATGTGGGTACGGTCCGTCGGCTTCGGGGCAGCGACGTTCGTGGCGCTCTCCATCGCCCCCATCATCATGAAGTGGATACTGGTCGGCCGGTGGAAGCCAGCCGAGATTCCGCTCTGGAGCATGGCCTACATCCGGTTCTGGGCCGTCAAAACACTTACCCGGGCCAATCCCCTCGTGATGTTCGTCGGCTCCCCCCTCTACATCCTCTACCTCCGCGCGCTGGGGGCGAAGATCGGGAAGAACGTAGTGATCTTCTCCCGCACCGTCCCGGTCTGCACCGACCTGATCACCATCGGAGCAGACACCGTCATCCACAAGAACTCGTTCTTCCTCGGCTACCGCGCCCGCCCCGGCGCCATCGAGACCGGCCCGGTAACACTGGGACGAAACGTCCTCATTTCCGAAAAGACCACCCTGGACATCGGATCCTCCATGGGCGACAACGCCCAGCTCGGACACGCGTCGTCACTGCAGAGTTCACAATCAGTGCCGGACGGACAGACCTGGCACGGTTCCCCGGCCGTACCCACGGACGCAAACTACCGGACGGTCGAACCCGCGAACTGCACCACCCGCCGCAGGGTCATCTACAGCCTGCTGCAGCTGTTCAACCGCTTCGTCCTGGTCCTCCCCGTAGGCCTCGTCGGCCTGGCCGCGCTGCTGCCGGACTACCTGGAGAGCCAACACCTGGAGCTAGACAACCCGCGCTTCTACCTCGACGTGCTGGCCGCCACCATGCTGCTGTTCTACGGCGGACTCCTCACCGGGCTCGTCTTCGTGCTCACCGTCCCCAGGATCCTGAACCGCGCGCTGAAACCCGACACCGTCTACCCGCTCTACGGCGTGCACTTCACGATCCAGAGAGTGATCGCCCGCATGACGAACGCCAAAATGTACAAGGACATCTTCGGCGACAGCTCATACATCGTGCATTTCCTGCAGGCCCTGGGATACGACCTGGGCAAAGTCGAACAAACCGGATCGAACTTCGGCCCCGAAGTCGCACACGAAACGCCCTACCTCAGCTCCGTCGGTTCCGGCACGATGGTCTCGGACGGCCTGAACATCATGAACGCGGATTTTTCCAGCTCGTCCTTCCGCGTCTCACGCGTCACCATCGGCGAACGCAACTTCCTCGGCAACGACATCACCTTCCCACTCGCTGCGCGCACCGGAGACAACTGCCTACTCGCGACCAAGGTCATGATCCCGATCAACGGGCCACTCCGGGAAGGCGTAGGCCTGCTCGGATCCCCACCATTCGAAATCCCCAGAACTGTCGACCGGGACAGGGAATTCGACGAACTCAAAAACGAAGAAATCAAAGAACCGCTCATCAAAGCCAAGAACAAGCACAACCTTGTGACCATGGCACTGTTCCTGACCGTACGGTGGTTCCTGCTCTTCGAAGCGACATTGCTCTCGGCCATCGCCGTAACCTTCTACGACGAGTTCGGCGCACTGGCCGTGGGAGTCGCGACCATCGTGTTCCTGATCGTCGGCATCCTGATTAGTGTGGTTGCCGAGCGCTCCGTGCTGGGCTTCGGCCGGCTGAAGCCCCAGTACTGTTCCATCTACGACCCCTACTTCTGGCACCACGAACGCCTCTGGAAACTCCTCGCCGTGGCACCGTTCAGCGGCACTCCCTTCAAACCCATGATCTGGAGACTGCTCGGCGTGAGGGTCGGAAAGCGGCTCTACGATGCCGGCTGCGACATTCCGGAAAAGACGCTGGTCTCGATCGGCGACGACTGCGCGCTCAACGAAGGCACAGCCATCCAAAGCCATTCGATGGAAGACGGCACCTTCAAATCCGACTACATCACCCTCCGGGACCGCTGCTCGCTAGGTGTTGAATCCTTCGTGAACTACGGCGTCACCATGCACAGCGGATCGACATTGCTGGCCGACTCGTTCCTGATGAAGGGCGAAGAAGTCCCGGAACACACCGTTTACGGCGCCAATCCGGCACGCGAAATAAGGGATAGCGGCATCCGCCAGCAGTCCTTGGAAGGACTGCGGAACACACCGCGTCACCGCTTGGCCGGCTGGTACGGACACCTGGGATCAGCGGGAAGCAGGGATCGCAGAACGAAGCCGGGGAAGCATTCAGGCGTTCCGGCTTAGGCGCAGGAGGCGGCAACATGCCGGTGAACGTTTAACCATCGCTCAAGCCCCATTCGCTCAGAGGCAAGCATGCTCGGAGGTCCACGCCTGCGCATCCAACGCGGATTCAAGCGCGATTAGGGGAGGGACGGCCTTATCGGTCGGCTGCTTCAGCTTGCTGTCCAGGCCCGTATCCTTCCCGAGTTCCGGCGGCTCGACCTTGGGTTTTTCTTGGATCCGGTCAGGTACCGGTTGACAGCGCCCCCTGTCTTGGCGATTCTGAATATCCGTGGTCTTGGGGGTGTCCCGGAACGGAGCCGGATAATCCAGCCGGTTCCTTGGGGAGTTGGTTGGGGGCTTCGGCGTCATGACTACCGAGAGCATATGGGAATTGCGGTTGGTGGGAGGATGGCAACTGCAGCGCGCGGGCCGTCCAGTCAAAGTGGCCTTACGCCAACAGCGTCTGCTGGCTGTTTTGGCTCTTTTGGGCGGGCAACCACGATCTTCCCTGGCTGCATTGTTATGGCCGGACAGTACCGACGCGCAGGCTGCCGGCAGCCTTCGCGAGAGCATCTTTCTCGTAAACCCGCAGGTCCCGGCGTTGCTGTCACAAACAGCGCGCTTGGTAGGCCTGAAAGAAGATGTCGGGGTTGACGTCCGACAAATAAAGGTGCGGGCAGCCCGTTTGGAAGAGGAACCCGATCTCTCGCACGTACGCACCATGCTGCAGAATATGCAGGACTCACACCTTCTGCCTGGATGGTATGAGGATTGGGTTGTATTGGAACAGGAACGATGGCAGCGCTTGCGGCTGTCAGTGCTCGAACGTCTGGCCGGGATACTCCTGGTTAAGGGGCACATCGATGCGGCCATGGAGGCTGCCTGCGCGGCCATTGCCATCGAGCCTTTGCGCGAATCCGCACACACGTTGCTGATGCAGTGCCATCTGGCAGAAGGGAATAATGCGGAAGCCCTCCATACCTACCAGTCGCTTAGCCTCAGGCTCCGGCAGGAATACGGCGTATCTCCCTCTCCGGTTGTTATGGATGTCGTTGGGCCGCTTCTGGCCGGCGGACAGGATCCTGTTCCGGAGCTTCCCGAGGCCAACCGCCGCTAACCGGGCAGTGTCCGGCTGCAACCCCGATGATACTTTTCTTATCAACGGGCAGCATCGAAACTATGCCGGGTCCTTTCGATGGTTGGCCCGACGTGGTTCTGGCAGCAGGGTGGTCGTCCATCGTGCATGGGTAAGCTACGTGAGCCGGACTCGTTCGGCGCCGCATTCCGGCCGGGGGCCTGTAGCGTTCCCAAATCGATGACGGGGGGATCTGATGGATGGTTTCATGCTGGTCTTGGCGCTGGCGGCTCTGCCGGCGGCAGGAAATTTCCTGGGTGGCGTCGCTGCGGAACTTTTCCACGTGTCCGAGCGGGCTTTGAGCCTGGCCCTGCATCTGGCCGCCGGTATCGTGCTTGCGGTCGTGGGTCTGGAGCTCATGCCGGAGGCGCTGAAAGCCACTGCACCGTGGGTACCCATCCTCGCTTTTGTCGGTGGAGGTCTGTTCTTTATTGGCATCGAACGCGCCATTGGTTTCATCCAGGGCCGGCTCGAGAGTTCGGAACAAGCGGCGGGACCGTTGGCTATCTTCTCCGGTGTCTCCCTTGACCTGTTCAGCGACGGAATCATGATCGGCACAGCTACCGTGCTCAATCCTGCACTGGGCTTTCTGCTGGCTTTGGGCCAGGTTCCGGCCGATTTACCGGAAGGCTTTGCCGCGGTTGCCACGCTTCGCCGGGCAGGCATCCGCCGCCGCACCCGCGTCCTGATGGCCTTGGGGTTCACCGTGCCGATTCTTTTGGGCGCGGCAATCGGTTACTTCGCCCTGCGCGAGGCCCCGGAAATACTCACCCTGTCTGTCCTGGCCTTGACGGGCGGGGCACTGACGAGCGTAGTGGTCGAGGAGATGATCACGGAGGCCCACGAGAGCAAGACCAGCAGGCTGGAACCGGTCTTCCTCACGGGCGGATTCGCCCTGTTCGCCCTGGTCTCTGTCTATGTCGGCGGCTAGAGGCACGGAACTAACGAGTGGAGCCGGACGGCTTCAGGTGCCCAGGAAAGCGTTGAAGAAGCGCAGGAAAACCGAGGCTGCCACCCCTACGTAGACAACCGCCACGAGTGTCCACGCCCATTCGGATGCAGCCCGGGCCAGGCCTGCGGGTACTTTGATGATTCCGTAGGCCATGTTTCTGACGGTCAGCAGGATGAACATGGGTATCATCGCGGCCCAGACGACCATGCAGTAGAGGCACAGGATGTAGATTTCGAAGAGTGCCTGGCTCCACAGCCAGGCAACGAAGACCATGCCCAGCGTCACGCCGCCCTGCAGCCCGAGCCAGTACCAGCGGCTGAACCGGGCTCCGGAAAGTATCGCCAACGCTATGGTGATGATGATGGTGAACGCTGCGATGCCGATCAGGGGATTGGGGAAGCCGAACAGTTCCGATTGCCAGGTCTTCATGACCCGGCCGCAGGAGACCCAGGGATTAATATCGCAGCTGGTCGTATGGCCGGAGTCCTTGTATAGTTCCAGCCGTTCCAGGACCAGGATGCCCGAGGCAACGAAGCCCACGACTCCGGTGGCCAGCAGCAGGAACCCGAACGGGCGCTGGAGGGTGAAGGCCGGCAAGGCATTATCTGCCGGTTCAAATTCCGGGCCTGTTAGGGGAGCGGCGTGCGTTGTGCTGTTGCGGGTGTTCACAGGGGCGGTCCTTTTGCGCAGGGGAATGAGGGCTGTGGGCGTGTTTTTTCGGGCGGCTGGCCCGTGCCGGTTTCGGTTAGGTGGTTGTCTTATCCGTGTACTGCGCCAGCGTTCCTTGGTTTCTTCGGGCAGCTCGTCCCACGGCGGCGCGTCCGGCATCCATAAGCCTTCCAGCAGGGTCCGGCGTTCTTGACAGAGGGCTCTGCCAGCCATCTCGCGTCCGTTGCTCTGGCTCATGAGGCAGGTTCCGTGACACTGTCGGCGATGAGGGCTTTGAGCGTGCTTCTCTCTGCGACGCCGAGGATGCGGGCGGCCACGCGTGACCGGCGGTCCAGGACGAGGGTGGTGGGGACGGCCTGCGGCGGCACATACTCGGTGAGGGCGAGCAGAATTCCGCCCCCGGTGTCATCGAAGCTGGGGTAGGTGGTCCCGAAGTTGCGTTCAAAGGCCGCCGCGGTGGCCGCGGTGTCGCGGAGGTTGACGCCGTAGAACAGCACGCCGTCGTCCTGGAATTCCTGGTGCAGGGCTTCGAGGTCGGCGGCTTCGATGCGGCAGGGCGCGCAGGCGGCGTACCAGAAGTTCAGCACCACGACCTGGTCCGCCCATTCGGATGAGTAAACGTCCGTGCCGTCATAGAGCCGGCCAGCCAGTTGGACCGGTTTGCCCCGGCCTTCCGGGGCGTATTCGGAGACCGAGCCGTCGCCGGCGATGTAATTCTTGTTGTCTCCTGCCTTGGCCTGGGTGGCCATGCGAGCCGGTTTGGCACCGGTTGTCGAGCCGGGACGGGTCGGCCAGCCCGGACACGCAACCGAGGTGCACGGGGACGAGCGGCAGGATGCAGGGGGAGATGAATGAGCCCAGCCCGGCGGTCATGGCCAGCGGCGCCGCTATCAGCAGCGCACCGGACTGGACCATTTCGGCGAAGTATCCGCCAATACTCATGTCGTTCCTTTACAGCACGGGGGAGGGCACGTTGCCGGCACACAGAGGGTGTACCGGCAACGGGAAGAACCGGGTCGCGGGCCGCTAGTTGCCGGCCTTGGCCTTCCTCCGCACGACGAACGCGATCACGGCAACGATGAGGACCAGGACCACCGCGGCCCCGATCAGGACGCCGGCGGCATCCGATCCAGCGCCTGCCGGTTGGCTCTCACCTGGGGTGTCCGTCGAAGGCGCTGCAGAGTTGGTGGCCGCGGCCGGTGCCGGAGCAGCGGACGGGGAGGCTGCAGGTGTATTTTCCGGTGCTGCCTGGCTCTCCGCCGGTCCGGCAACGGTAAAGGTCAGGGTTCCTTCGATGGGGTGCGAATCCGAGGACACGGCGCGCCACAGCACCGTGTACTCGCCCGCCGGCGCCCCGGAGCGGACTTCCTGGATCATGGCGTCGTCCACGATGCGGGTTTCGCCGTCGGTCCAGTCGTTGCCCTCGGCGTCCTGGATCAGGACGGTGCTGCCAAGGCCAACCACATTCGCGGAATAGCGCAGGACAATGTCTCCGGGCATCTGTTCAACGGTATCGCCGTCGGCCGGGTTGCTGCCCAGCAAGTCGTCGTGCGCGAAAGCCCCGGATGCCGGCTGCAGCAGGACAAGCGCTGCCGCCAGGAGGAAGGCAAAGACCGCCGCCGCAGCGCCCGGCAGGCGGAAGGTCATCGGGTTGTTCATATTTTTTTCCTTTGAAGAAACGGGGCCGTCCTGCCCGCGCCGTCTCAGGCAGGGCAGGCCGGAAGGTGAATAAAGTACCGTGGAGCAGCGGGAGACGAGCATGAGACGGCGCCGGTTCCGGCAGACCGCTGAGGCAGCCAGCGCGCACGGGCCGGTGCAGCGCGGTGCGGTGGCCCGCGTGGGGAATCGGGACGGTATGCGGGACCTGTTGCCGGGACGGAACCGACGGTTGCTGGGAGGAGGCGGACCGCCGGTATCCGATGCGCGGGTGCGGGCAGGCGGAACAAGGCCAGGAGGCAGTCCGCGGCGAAGCGCAGGGCGGTTTCGCCGCGCGTGATCATCAGGGCGGCCGCCGCCGCGGCAAGCAGATGCGCCAAGGCCATGGGCAGGGTAGGGAGCCCTTCTCCCAGATGCAGGTGGGCCGCCGGAACGGCCTCCACCGTGGCGGTACACCACGTGCCGGGCCCAGACCTGTGGTGCGCCGGTGGGCCGCCGGCGGGCACGCATTCCTGGTGCGGGGAGAGCAGGCCGAACAGTTCATGCAGGAGCAGCTGGCCGGCGGCCAGGACGGGCAGCAGGGCGCGTGTGGGCAGCTGGCGGGAGACCAGCAACCGCACGGGAAGAAACAGCAGCGCGCCCAGGGTGGCGGTGATGCCAGCCGCGGGCAGGGCTCCGCCGCCGGCCGTGTGCGCCCCGGCGGCGAGGGCGATGACCACGACCGTCACCACGATGGTGCGCGGCAGGGCACCTGCGCTCCGGAGGTCCCGGCCGGCCGTGAAAGCGGGCATGGCGGTCAAAGCCTCCGCGTTTGGCGCGAACGCAAAACGACGGCAGCGGTGGCAATCAGCAGCGGCACGGCACCGGCCAGGAGCATGCCCACGGCCCCGGACCGGTAGTCCGCGAGCACCCCGGCGGCTCCGGTCCTGCCCAAGGACCCGAACCAGTCTGCCTGAACGGCGGTGCCGGCAGTGGCCACGTAAACGGCCCAGACTGCCATCAGTGCGGTGAGGCCGAGCAGGCACAGAATTCCGGTTCGGCTGGAGGGCAGCCGGCAGGTGCCGAGGACTGCGGCGGCAAAGACCAGCCCGATGAGCAGGAACACGCTGTTCATCAACTCATGTCCGACATGGTCGCTGAGCGCGTAGCGGAACAACGGACTGTAGTAGAAACTCCCGAGGCCGGCGGCGACCAGGACCGCGGCCGCCACCGGACGGGTCAGCAGCCTTCCCGGCGCAGACCCGGCCCACGCTGCGGAGGCTTCCCGCCAGCCGGTGCTCCCGTCTTCACGTCGGGGCACGGTAATGGAAGCCAGCAGGTAGGGCCGGGCCGAGGTCAGCAGCAGCGGGACGGCGAAGGTCAGCAGCAGGTGCCCGGCAGTATGCAGGCCGAACAGCACCGGACCGTACACCGTCGGGGCGCCGGAGGTCACGTAGACCAGCAGCGCCAGTCCTGCCAGCCACGCCACGCTGCGACGGACTGGCCAGGGCGTACCGGCGGTCCGGAGCCGCCGCACAGCGGTGAGGTAGGCCACTGCCAGGATCACGGCGACGGCAATCCACAGCCAGTCCCAGCGCCACTGGGTCAGCAATGAGCTTGCGGTTAGCTCGGAGGGGAGATCGTAGCCGGTGAGGATGTTGGCCGGTGTGGCCGGCGGTTCCGGGACCCGCGGCACCGGGGGAGGGGTCTTACCCAGGACCGCGGCGACGGCCATGACTGCGCCCAGAACGACTATTTCCACGCTGATCAGCTGCCAGACGAGGCGGCGGGCCGACACGGTGCCGGTTTTCCCGGCGATCCAGCGCCGGTGTTCGAAGCCTATGTAGCCTAAGGCCAGGGTTGCCATTGTTTTGAAAACGACCAGGGAACCGCACGTGGATACCAGTCCGTCCCAGCCGCCGATCCGGTAGGCGGTGTTGATGACACCGGAGGTAACGACGAGGGCGAACGCGGTAATGGCCAGGACGGAAAACCTTCGGAGCGTTGCGCGCATCAGGTCCGTGCTGGCCGTGAGCCGGCCTGCTATCAGTCCGAGGGTGATGACTCCTCCGGTCCAGAGGCTGGCGCCGAGCAGATGCAGGGCCAGCGCGTTCGCGGCCCCGTTATGGTCGTCGCTTCCGGCGACATGGCCGATCAGCGACAGCGGCACGACTGCTGTCGCGGCCAGCAGGGTGGTGGCCGTGACGGCACCGGGGGAGCGAACAGCGAAGGCAAGCGTCGCCACGATCGCCGAAATGACCGTAATGCTTAGCCAGGTTCTGCCGAGGATGTGGTTGGTCATGTAAAAGGCCAGCTGCTCGGTGAACTCCAGGGAACCCGACACCGGCAGGCCGACGGTGTCGGCATAGGCGAGGATAAGGACGGACGCCGCGGCCAGGGTCCACACGGTCGCGGCGGCCGAGGCCACGGCCATCGCTTGTTCCCGCGCCGGGTGCGGCCGGCCGTTCCCGGTTGCCCGAGGGAGGACGGCGGCGGCGATCGCGAGGGCGCCGAGGGTGACGGCCATGGCCAGGTGGTGCAGGGTCGTGGCTGCCGGCAGGCCCCAGCGCACGATCGCGCCGGGATCGGCCAGGAGCCGGGGCGCGGCGATTCCAGTCACGGCCACTGCGGTTATCAGGGCAGCCGCGGAGGCCGAGATGACTCCGGTGGTCAGCCAGCGCGGGCCCGCCGTGCCAGTGTGTCGGGTGGAAAGGGTTTTCATGGGAGCCTGCCATCGGATTGTGCCGGAGATGCTTGCTCGTGCTGTCGCAGCCGGGCAAGGTAGTCGTTGTAGGCGTCAAGTTCGGGGGTGCCGTTGATCTCGGCGTCTGCGTCGGCACGTTTGGACTGCCGGAACTCCTCGCGCTGCCAGCGGACCATGATGAAGAGCAGGATCAGCAGGGACGGCAGTTCGCCGTAGGACCAGGCCAGTGCCCCGGCGAGTCCCTGGTCGGCCACCGGGTCCAGGCCCCAGGTGTCCGGCGGGTTGGCGAAGAAGGCGACGACGGGGGTCGTGGCCATCATGAGGATCACGCCGAAGAAGGCGTGCAGCGGCATTTCCGAAAAGATGTCGATGAGCCGGCCGAAATGGGTCTGCCGGACCGGCAGCGGGTCCGTGGACATCAGCGGAACGGTGAACAGGATGCCCGAGGCCAGGAACAGCAGTTCCAAACCGACATGTCCGTACCAGTTCGGCAGCAGCGTGTCGGCCAGTTCGCTCAGATAGACGCCGTAGAAGGCGATCAGGAACAGCGGGATCATGAATCCGGGATGGATCGCGATCCGGGACAGCCGGGAACGGAGCCCGGCGTGGGCCAGCCGGAGCACCAGTTTTCCCAGGCCCCAGTGCGGGGCCGCCCGCAGCAGCAGGGTGCCCGGGCGGCCCAGGATCAGCAGCGGCGGGGCCGCCATCATCAGGGTCAGCTGCTGGAACATAAAGACCGAGAACATCCGCAGCCCGTAGCCTTCGATGCCCGCGCCCATGGTCACCGCGATCAGGGCGCAGCCGGCCAGGAATACCAGGGCCCGCCACACGGGCCAGCGCCGGTTCGCCGCCCAGAGCCGGGCCGCCCCGGCCAGGTAGGCCAGCGCCATCAGCGCCGCCAGGACCGGGATGAGCGGGACCGGCTGCAGAGTCGGCGCCAACAGGGTTTCCAGCGTCGGCGGCAGGGCCGGCACCCACACGGGGCCGGTAACACCCGGATCATCCAACCCGGGGAACGGTGCTTGCCAGAACGTCACAGGTCAGGAGCCGTTGGCTGCGGCCTCGACGAGGGACCGGAATTCTTCGAGGGACTTGGGCTCGAGCAGTTTTCCGTCCAGGTAGAAGGTGGGTGTGCCCGACACGCCCAAGGCCTGCCCGTCGGCCTTGTCGGCTTCGATCCGCTCCTTGGTGGCCGGGTCGGCGACCGCGGCGTCGTAAGCGGCCATGTCCAGGCCCAGGTCCTCGGCGTAGGTGCGGAACAGTGCGCTCTGATCGTCGGCGGATTCACCCCACTGTTTCTGGGTGTCGAACATCTTGCGGTACATCGCCTCGTACTGGCCCTGCTGCGCGGCGGCTTCCACGGACAGGGCGGCGTTCATGGAGTTCTTGTGCCCGGGCAGCGGGAAATACCTGTTGATGAAGGTGACCGTGTCGCCGTACTCGGCGCGCAGTTCTTCCACGAAGGGGTAGGCCGCGAGGCAGGATTCGCATTCGAAGTCCAGAAATTCGACGAACTGCGCCTTCTCGTCCGGGGCCTGGGAGAGGACCCGGCTGTTTTCGCGTACGACCTGGCCGCCGTCGGTGGGTTCGGCAGCGGTGAGGGAGTTCTTCATGAGGGTGAATCCGACGATGCCGCCGACGACGATCAGGCCCAGAAGAATCCAGAGAAAGATTTTCGCTTTCTTCGTTTTGTCCATGCCGGTAGTGCTCGTGCTCACGTGTTTCCTGTTCTATCGGGTGGGCCGTTAGTGGCTGATGGTCTCTGACCCGCGGTGGGAGGCCGGTTCAATCTGGAAGGTGGAGTGTTCGATGGAGACCGCGAAATCATCCGCGACGCAGGTCTGCAGATCGGCCAGCACAATGGCCATGTGCTCCGCGGTGAGGCAGGAGTCGCGGACGGTGACGTGGGCGCTGAGCACGGGGGTGTCGGAGTCGACGCGGGAGGCGTGCAGGTCATGGACGTCGATGACGTGGGGCAGGGCGAGGAGGCTCCGGCGGACCTGGTCAAGGTCAAGTCCCCGGGGCGCGGATTCCATCAGCACGTCGATCGTGTCCCGGAGCAGGACCAGGGTCCGGGGGATGATCAGGGCACCGATCAGCAGGGAGACGATGGCGTCCGCGCGGGTCCAGCCTGTGGCGGCGATGATGATCGCGGAGATGATGACGGCGGCGGAGACGAGGGCGTCGTTGAGGACTTCCAGGAACGCGGCCTTCATATTCAGATTGCTGCGCCGGTCCGCGGCCAGGATGATCAGGCCGATGAGGTTGCCGGCCAGGCCGATAATGCCGAACCAGAGCATCGCCCCCGATTCGACTTCGGGAGGATCGATCAGCCGCCGGATACCCTCGTAGAGGATGAACCCGCCCACGGCCAGCAGCAAGGCAGCCTGGCCGGCTGCCGCGATGATTTCGACCCGCTTGTATCCCCAGGTCCGCTTCCCGGTAGCGGGTTTGAGTGCCAGCGTCGCCGCCAGCAGGGCGATCAACAGGCCTGCGGAGTCGGTGAACATGTGCCCGGCGTCGGCCAGCAGGGCAAGGCTTCCCGAGACCAGGGCGCCGATGATCTCGGCGACCATGACCGTTGCCGTGAGGGCGAAGACCACCGCAAGTTTGCTGCGCCGGCCTCTGGCCAGTGCGCCGTGGTCGTGGTCGTGCCCGCTCACGTCCCGGCCTCCACGGAATGGGCTGGGTCAGCGGCGTCGCAGCCGGGGTTCTCGCAGCTGCAGACGGGCTCGACCGTGAGGATGGTGCTCAACAGGTCCCCAAGCGCGTGGGCCAGCTTCGGGTCGGAGAGTTCGTAACTCATCCGGCGGCCGGCCGGTTCGGCAACCACCAGCCCGCAGTCGCGCAGGCACGCCAGATGGTTGGACAGGGTCTGCCGGCTGACACCGATCTGATCGGCAAGGTCCGAGGGGAACGCCGGTCCGTTGCGCAGTTCCAGCAGCACGGCGGCACGGGTCGGATCGGCCAGGGCCTTGCCGAACCGCGCCAGCACATCAGTGGTGGAGAGAATCCTCATGGCCCAAACCATACAGAATTTTCTGAATTCAGTCATTCCTGGCGGAACGGCGCAAATGATCGACGGTTTTTTTATCATCGTTGTATGACGATCAATGATTCCTGCGGTGATGCCGCTTCTGGCCTGGATCCGGCGGCGGCCCTGTTCCATTCTCTCAGCGATCCGACTCGGCTCGCGATTGTGAAGCGGCTGGCCCGGGGCGAAGCGCGTGTGGGCGATCTCACCGGTGAACTCGGCCTGGCCCAGTCCACGGTGTCGGCACATGTTGCGTGCCTGCGCGACTGCGGGCTGGTGGACGGACGCGCCCAGGGGCGCAGCGTGTACTACTCGCTGACCCGTCCGGAACTGATGGACATGCTCGCCCAGGCCGAGGTCCTCCTGGCCGCCACCGGCAACGCGGTCAGCCTGTGCCCGAACTACGGCATCGACGCAACCCGCGCCGCCGGTGCACGCGTTGCGAAGGAGAATGCGCGATGAGCGACGCCTGCTGCAACCATGACGAGGAACCACGGTCCGGGGCAGCGGCAGCGGATCCCGAGCCCGTGAAGTTCGGGCACGTGACCGAAGTCCGCGCCGCGGCGGCCGCAGGTGTCCTGCTGCTGGCCGCGTGGATCATCTCCCTGGCGGACGGCCAGCCATGGGTTGCCTTGTCCCTGGAAATCGTGGCGCTGCTGCTCGCCGCCTGGACCTTCGTTCCCTCCACGCTGAAGCGCCTGGCGAAGGGCAAAATCGGGGTCGGCACCCTGATGACCCTCGCCGCGGCCGGCGCAGTCGCCCTCGGGCAGGTAGAGGAAGCTGCCATGCTGGCCTTCCTCTACGCGATTTCCGAGGGACTTGAGGAATACTCGCTGGCGAAAACCCGCCGCGGGTTGCGCGCCCTGCTCGACCTGGTCCCGGCCGAAGCCACCGTGCTGCGGGACGGTTACGAGACCACGCTTGCCCCCGCCGAGCTCGTGCCCGGAGACCTGATGATCGTCCGTCCCGGCGAACGCCTGGCCACCGACGGGCTGATCACCCGCGGCCGCAGCTCCCTGGATATGTCCGCGCTGACCGGGGAATCCGTGCCGGTCGAAGCCGGTTTGGGAACCGAAGTCTATGCCGGGTCCATCAACGGTACGGGACCGCTCGAAGTCGAAGTCACCAGCACGGCGGAGAACAACTCGCTGGCCCGGATCGTGCATATCGTTGAAGCCGAGCAATCCCGCAAGGGCCCCGGCCAGCGCCTGGCAGACGCCATCGCCGGCAAGCTCGTCCCCGGCATCCTGGTCGCCGCCGCCCTGATCACCGCGTTCGGCTTCCTGGTCGGCGAACCGCTGCTCTGGTTCGAACGCGCCCTCGTTGTCCTCGTCGCCGCCTCGCCCTGCGCCCTGGCGATCTCCGTACCCGTCACGGTCGTGGCCTCCGTCGGGGCCGCGAGCCGCATCGGTGTCCTGATCAAGGGAGGCGGCGCACTGGAAACCCTCGGGAAAATCCGCACCATCGCCCTGGATAAGACCGGCACCCTCACCCGCAACCGGCCAGCCGTCGTCGACGTCGCCTCGGTCGACGGCGTCACCAGGGAGCACGTCCTCGCCCTCGCCGCCGGGCTCGAGGCCCGCAGCGAACACCCTCTGGCCCGCGCGATCCTCGCCGCAACCGGCGAGCGGACCGCCGTCACTGACGTGGACAGCGTTCCCGGCGCCGGCCTCGAAGGCAGGTTCGACGGCAAACGCCTCCGCCTTGGCCGTCCGGGCTGGATCGATCCGGGGATTCTGGCTGCCGACGTGGAGCGGATGCAGCACGATGGTGCCACCGCCGTCCTGATCGAGGAAGAGGGCCGGGTCATCGGCGCCGTCGCGGTCCGCGATGAACTGCGTCCCGAAGCCCGCGAAGTCATTGCCCGGCTCACCAAGGCCGGGTACACCACGGCCATGCTCACCGGCGACAACACCATCACCGCCACCGCCCTGGCCAAGGCCGCCGGCATCAGCGAAGTCCACGCCGACCTCCGCCCCGAGGACAAGGCAGAGATCATCCGCATGCTCAAATCACGCATGCCCACTGCGATGGTCGGCGACGGCGTCAACGACGCCCCCGCCCTGGCCACCGCCGATACCGGCATCGCGATGGGCGTCATGGGCACCGACGTGGCCATCGAGACCGCCGACATTGCGCTGATGGGCGAAGACCTGAACCACCTGCCCCAGGTACTCGACCACGCACGCCGGACCCGGGGCATCATGCTGCAGAACGTCGGCATGTCCCTGCTGCTGATCGCCGTGTTGATCCCGTTGGCCCTGTTCGGGGTGCTCGGACTGGCCGCCGTCGTGTTGGTGCACGAACTGGCGGAAATCGTCGTCATCGCCAACGGCGTCCGGGCCGGCCGGATCAGCCGCAAAACCGTCCTCGCTCCGGCGAAGACTCGCGCGCTGGAACCGGCAGCATGAGCGCCGAATCCACGCCCCGGGCCGGGAAAACCGGTCCGGTACGCCGGCCGCCGGGTCCGGGTAGAACTCTTGGTCTGGGCGGCGGTGCTGGCCGGCGCAGACCTGGCCGTCAAGGCAGCGGCCGAGGCACTGCTCTCCGGCGGGAAACTGATCGATCTGGGGGTAATCAATTTCCGGCTGCTGTACAACCCAGGGGTTGCGTTCAGCTTCGGCGCGGATCTGCCTGACTGGGTGATCATCGCAGCCACCGGCCTGATCATTGCGGGCCTGGCTTGGTACGCCCTCTCGTCGGCACCCACCATGGCCCGGATGTCCCGGGCCGGCGCGGGACTGCTGCTGGGCGGCGCCCTGGGCAACTTCATCGACCGGCTCGACGGGCGCGGTGTCGTTGACTACCTGCACACCGGCTGGTTTCCCACCTTCAACCTCGCCGACATCTTCGTCACGGCAGGGGTGGCGGCGTTCGTCCTGGGCGCCTTCCTGCAGCCCAGGACCGGGACCGATACCTGAGGAAACCCACCGGCAGCCGGAGTGTCAGGCAGGCGGCGGCATCCGGCTTATCCTGTTAGGGGCACTGAAACGATGGGAGGCAGCATGAGGCAAACAAGCGCGTTCCCCGGATCGGCATTCCTTGCCGTTCCGTCCGGATGGCGTGCTGCCGTCCTGCTGATCGTGCTGGTCGTTTCGCTTCTGGGACTGCACCTGTGGAACGGGCCCGCTACGGCATCCGCCGCCGAGCTCCACCCCGCAAACCAGGCCGGCATGATCTCATCCGGCCCTTCCCAGCACGCAACCGCGGAAGAAGACCAGCGCGTTGTTCCCCCTGCCGACGCGCACCCGGGCGTCTGTCCGGCCGAATCCGGTGCCGGCGAGCAGTGCCTCATCGCGAATCCCGCCACAACACTGTTCCCCGTGCCGGCCGGCACCGGGACACCTGTTCCAGGATACGGCCCGTACTCCGCCCCGGGACCAAACCCGGGCCTGCCGTTCGCCGCGGAACCCCCTTCACTGCACCGGCTTTCCATCAGCCGGACCTGACACGCGCCCGGTGGCTTCCACCATGTCCGCCCGAAATCCGTGTCCGCATCACGCCGGAAACCGCGCCCGGGATAGTTGCTTCGAGCATCCTGCCCAGACGCGGCACCGGCCATGGCCGCACCACCGGACGATGCCACCAGCCCTGCTGCCGGCACGCCGTAACGGCAAATGATCTACCAGGACCAGCGTGTACCCATCAGAAAACCATGACCTCGACCGTGCTTTGGAACTTGCGCAAACCCGCACCCGCAACCGTGCTGTCCGCCGACGGAGAATGTTCGCCTACGGCACCGGTGCCCTGACAACCGCCGCAGCCGCAGCCGTCATCATCACGGCCGTGGCAGGACAGGCCCAGCGCCAGGCAGCAATCGAAGGCGCCGCACAACGTCCTATTGAAGGAATCCAGCCCTACACCGTCCCGTCGCCGCAAGCCGGGGCCACGACAGGGGACAAGCAGGAGGCCGCCGGAAACTACCATGCCCGTGCCGAAACCGCTTGCACCACCTACGCCGCACCCGTGGAAGAGAGCCTTGCCCTGCACGCGCTCGAACACGGCGCTGTCCTGCTGACCTACCATCCAAACCTCCCGGAGAAGGAACTCCGGCAGCTCGAGGACATCGCCGCCAGCTACCCCTCGGTCCTGCTCAGCCCCACACCAGGCCAGTCCGAGCCGGTCACCGCCACGGCATGGAACGTGCGGCTCGAAGTCCAGGACGCCGAGGACGAACGCATCGAACCCTTCATCATCAAATACTCCCAAAACCCCCAGGCACCCGAACCCGGCGCTACCTGCACCGGTGCAGCCACCGGCTGAAACAGACCCCACCTGTACCCGCCGTGTCATGCCACAGACCCACGGCGTACCACTTCCATCGCAGGAGAAACCCCTATGAAACACCTCATCCTTGGCGTCACCAACCCGTTCCCGGACCAGGAAACCAAGCTCCGCCCCGGCCTCGACCCCGACCAGGTCACCCCCGGAGCGCTCGGATTCTTCGCAACCTTCTTCATGGTGCTGGCCATCGTGCTGCTGATGCGCTCCATGGCCAAACGCATCCGCCGGGTCCGCTACCGGGAAATGATCACCGAACAGCACACCCCGGCCGTACCCCGGCACAATGCAGCGGCGCAGGAACCCGAACCCGCCCACGTGCGCAACACGCAGGCTCTCCCGCACACCACGGCCTCCAGCCCGAACTGATGCTTCCGGCACGCCCGGCCGGTGCGGGACCGCGGCACCGGACGCCGCTTCCCGAAACCGCGTCCACACCCCGGTCAGCGGTCCCGGCCTGCAACATCCCTCCAACGCAAGGAACCCGTCACGATGACAAAGAAAACCACAGGAACACTCCGAAAACCCGTGCCAGCGGACGCCGGCATATCCGGCACCGCCGAACCCGTACCCCGCGAACGGAACAGTACGGCCGGTCCAGCCCCTGCCCACGTGCTGTATGACGAACGGTTGTGGCCTTCCCCGGGAGTATGGCTCATCGCCGCAGGCCTGGCAGCCGCGGTGATTGTGGTCCTGGCCCCGATCAACCTCGCCGTGGGCTACATCGCAAGCGCCTGCACCGCCGTTCTCCTCACGGTCCTGCTGGCAGTTTCCACTCCCCGCATAACGGTGACGGACCTGACCCTGAGGGTCGGACGGGCCGAAATCGAACGCCGCTTCATCGGGGACGTAGAAGCGTACAAGGCAGAGGAAGCCACGGCACAACGTGGGCGGAAACTCAACGGGACCGCCTATATGTGCTTCCGCGGCTGGATCGATCCGGTGGTCAAAATCGGCATCACGGACGAAGTCGACCGCACGCCGTACTGGCTGGTGTCCACCCGGCGGCCCGGGCAGCTGGTTTCTTCCCTCCGGCCATCGGATCCTCCGGCCTAGCAGGAAGAACAGGCATGAAGGCCTGGCCTGCTTATCCCGGCCATGAACCGGCCGCGGGAAGGCGGAAGCAGTGCAGATGCGTGGACAAGGACCTGCACCAACGTTGAATCCTGAGTAAAACGTCGCCGCAGCTGAAAGTCGGATGCGGCTTCGTGGCTCTCCTCGTGATGAAGGGCTGGAGGACTTGCTGCCGCTCCATATCCCGGACGGGATCTTGACGCGAGGAACGGTAGCGCGCAGCGGCTACTGTCCGGAGACCGTGAGCACGATCAGTACGCAGTTCAATCCGACGATCAGGACGGCGCTGACGATGCCGGCCACGCGGAGCGGGATGGAATCGACGTGGATTCCCATGATCTCGCGGTTCCCGGTCAGGCGGATCAACGGGATCAGCGCGAAGGGTATGCCAAAACTCAGCAGCACCTGGCTCAGCACCAGCGCCCATGTGGGCTCGATCCCTGCCCCCAGGATGATCAGAGCGGGAATCAGGGTAATGAATCTGCGCAGCAGCAACGGAATGCGTACATGCAGCAGGCCGCCCATGATAGTTGCACCGGCATAACAGCCCACCGATGTTGATGCCAGGCCCGAGGCCAGCAGCCCGATCCCGAAGACCACTCCGACGACCGGGCCCAGCGCGTCGGTAATCGCGGCATGCGCGCCGGCAATAGTGTCGGTGCCTTCCGTTCCGCGCAGGCTGGAAGCTGCCAGCAGCAGCATGGCAATATTCACCGCGCCGGCAACCAGCAGCGCGCCAACGACATCCCAGCGCGTCGCCCGGATCAGCCGCTGACGTTGTTCCGGGTCCGCGGCGTAGCCATGCCGGTCCCGGGCCAGCGCCGAGTGGAGGTAAATCGCATGGGGCATCACGGTAGCGCCGAGCATGCTGGCCGCCAGCAGCACGGTGGCCGTGCCGTCGAAGCCGGGGATCAGCCCGCTGAGCGCCTCGCCCGGATCAGGCGGATTGACGAACAAACCGGTCATGAACCCGCCGGCGATGACCGCCAGCAGGACAATAATGATGTTCTCGAACGAACGCTGGCCCCGCATCGACTGGACCGCGAGCAGGAGCATGGAGGCAGCCCCCACAATCACCCCACCGGCCAGCAACGGCAGGCCGAACAACAGGTTCAACGCGACGGCGCCACCGATGACTTCGGCCATGTCCGTTGCCCCGGCCACGGCTTCGGCCTGCAGCCAGTATGCCCGGCGGCGGCCGGCAGGCAGCCGTTTGCCCAGGATTTCCGGAAGACTCATCCCGGTAGCCAACCCGAGTTTCGCCGACTGGTACTGGACCAGAACCGCCATCGCGTTCGCCATAACCAGCACCCACACCAGCAGGAAGCCATACTGCGCACCGGCGGTGAGGTTCGCCGCGACGTTGCCCGGATCAACATAGGCGATGGCCGCCACAAAGGCCGGGCCAAGCAGCAGGAGCCTGGAAAGGACGCGCGGCCTGCTGCGCGGTCCGGTCAGGACGGGAGAAACGGGCATCGGAAACCTCAACTGCCGGGAGGGGGAGAAAAGCACGGTCGTGAACAAAGTTTAGGCTTGCCGAAAAGTTATTACTAGGCATATCTACAACATTTCTGCACTCATCTCTTCTCCGCCTCCCCGGCACAAGAGTGTCTCGCTGATTCTCAGACACCTTCAAGCCGGCCTGTAGAATCTGCTCAGGTAAGGACGTTAGAAACAACAGTGCTGGATGTTCAGCCGCGGCCTTCCGGCCGCCCATGACAAGAACAAGCAAGGGGCAGCTACGTGACGAGCGGGAAAGCATCCAAACAGGCACGGCAGGACAGGGCTGCCCGCCTGGGAGAGGTCAAGGCAGCGCAGGCCCGGCAGGCCCGCAAACGCAGGATCCTGGCCGGCGTGGGCAGCCTTGCGGCCGTGGCGGTCGTCGGAACGCTCGTCACGGTGGCACTCATCAACGACCCGCCCCCGCCGTCACCGGAGGACATTGAAGTGGCGGGCCTGCAGACGTTCGACGATCTCAGCGCCGACCATGTCGATGCGGCGGTTGCTTACGAACAGTCGCCGCCTGTCGGCGGTGACCATGCATCCCGCTGGCTCAACTGCGGCACCTACAGCGAGCCCGTGCCCGGCGAGAACGCGGTTCATGCGCTCGAACACGGCGCTGTCTGGATGACCTACGACCCGACCAAGGTCTCGGAGGCGGACATCCAGAGTCTGGATGAAGCGATCCCGGACACCTACTCGGTTCTCTCGCCGCTGGAAGGAACAGAGTCCCCGATCATGATGTCGGCATGGGGAGCCCAGGTCGGCCTTGATTCCCCGCAGGACGAACGGATCGGCCTCTTTGTTTCCAAGTACTGGCAGTCCCCGGACGCGCCCGAACCCGGCGCTGCCTGCACCGGCGGCATTGACGCACCGGGCCGGACAGCCTGAGGGTGAAGAGCTATTCTTTGCGGGTTGTTGCCGCCATCGCAGCCCTGACGTTGGCCGTTGTGGCGGGCTGGGCGTTGGGGAGTCTGACTTCCCGGCCCGCCGTCCCCGGTGAGGGAAGCGCGGAGGCCGGCTTTGCGCGCGACATGCAGGTCCACCACCTGCAGGCCGTGGACATGAGCATGATCGTCAGGGACCACACCGAGGATCCGGCCATAGACCAGCTGGCCTACGACATTGCCCGTTCCCAGCAGCAGCAGGCCGGGCAGATGTACGGCTGGCTCTCACTCTGGGGTCTGCCCCAGGCGGCAACCCAGCCCGCCATGGCGTGGATGAACGGTGCCGGCCACACCACGCACGGCGATACAGCGGCAGAAGGCGGCGCAGGCACGGACACGGCGATGCCCGGAATGGCCACGCCTGAAGAGCTTAAAGAGCTCAAGGCCGCCAGCGGGACCGAGGCTGAACGTCTCTATCTCGAACTGATGATCGACCACCACAAAGCAGGAGTCACTATGGCAGAAGCGATCCTGGCGCGAACCGAAAACCGGGTAGTGACGTCCCTGGCAAACTCGATCGTCACTTCACAACAATCAGAAATGGGCTATATGCAGCAGCTCCTCGCTGCCCGCCAATAGGTGCCTTGCGTGACCTGGTGCTCCGAGTCTTCCGGTGGGCACTGGCGACCGATCTGGCGTTCAGCAGCAAACAGTTCTATATGCCGGAGTGACTTCAGCCTGGCGGAGGCTTCCGGGCCGGGGCGTCATCCATATGGCCAAGGGCCTGACCAGCCTGTGGTGGTCCATTCTTTCATCGGTACTGGATATGCCCCCGACGGGGCCGGAAATCGTCAACAATCAGCACACCGGCTGGTTGCCGACCTTTACCCGCACCGACGTCTTTGCATGCACGTCTCACTGCCGGGCACGCATAGGAGGGGCGGTATCTCGGGTGCACCTGTTAGATGCCGGGTCGTGCCCTGCCACTGCTTCCAGCCTGAGGTGAAGTTCAGAGTTGATCGAACCGGCGCTTCGCGCTCCTTGCGGCCGGGACTGGTTGGCCTGCTCGTACGCCCTCGACGGTCACGCTCCGACCAGGTTCTGACGGAGGGCTGCGTCCGTGACCTTGCTCCCATTACCTATGCGTCCGGAACCGCCCGGGGCTGCCGGGAGTTCTTCCGGAAGAACCTTGCCTGATGAGACTGGGAGTATGTAAACAATGGTGGCCAATGACGGACTCGGCGTATACGAGATCATCGTGGCGTTCGCGCACATCGCCTTCGTCGCGTATCTGCTGGGCAGCGCTTTCGCCAACATCTTCCGGTTCCCGTGGTTCCCCTATGCGGAGAACCCTAAACCGGCGGTCCAGCGCCTAGCGGGTATCGGGGAGCTGTTGATCGCCGGAGTAGTCAGCCTGCCGTACTTCTGGGGTGAGGGATGGGGCTTTACGATCGCCGCCGCCCTTGCCTATGGCGTAGTTATTTCGCTGGTAGGACTTTGGCGCTGGAGGCGGGGGCATGTCTTCAGGCCGGCGAACCTGCTGATCCCGGCATTGCTGGCCCTCGCACTCGGAACCCTGAAAGCCGGTGAACTTGCCGTGTTTGTCTCGGACGTCCAAGCATAGAGACCGTTTAAACGGCTGACTTTTCCGGCAGCCCGTGAGAGTCTTCCGAAGTTAGCCGGCATCAGGGCGCTTTGTCTCAGACCTGGGAACCCGGTCCGGCTTCGTCATTCCGGTTCGCGCGGCTGCGGAGGTCTGATTCGCGCTCCGCAGCCGCCAGCGCTTCGCGCTCCTTACGGTCGGCGTTGAAGACTGCCTTCATGGCGAAGTAGAAGATTAACCCCACGCCGGCAGAGGGCGCCAAGACCCACAGATACTCCATGTAACCAATCTACCCCCGGCACGTGGCAGCCAGGGGCCAGGGGAGCTCCCCCGGCGGGCAAAAAACGTCTTTGGCTTGATAGATGTGCTTGGTGATGGTGTTCCCGCCGCATAGTTGTCTCGTGTCGAACATGCCTCTGAACGCGAAGGTAGGTCAGCCGTCTTCGTCCTTGCGACAAGGCGTTCCTGTCCCAGCGTCGAGACACCGCGGCGGTACACGCCGCACTGATTAGCCGACGCACGGACCAAACCGGCGTGGCCTTCCACATTAACGGATCGTGCATAGGTGTTCCGTAGAAAAGTGAGTAGTAGACGGCACTGCTCAGGTAGTCCCAAGCCAAACAGGGTAACCGGCCCATTGCGCCACCGGTAACCGCCGCTCATCACAGGACGGCAGCAGTTACATAGGCTTCCCGGCTTCGGCAATGAGAAACTTTGCCTTCGGGCGAGACCGATTGGTGCAGTGCGCCGCTCCTCCTCCAGCTTTACCGGGCAGGGGAGCGACCCGCGGCGGCGTACGGCTAGCCCGCCTGCTCCTCCTCGCGGATCACTGCTTCGGTCACGAGTCTTGGCGGCCTTCCGCTTCTAGAATCTAAGCCGTCCGCTCGGAGCTGCGTTTTCATCATGGTGATGCGCTTGTGACGGGTGCTTTGATGATCCAGTGGGCGGTGAGGCCGCCCGGGTACATGCCACCGGCGGCGGTCTGGGAGGATTCGGAGTGGCAGTGCATGGGGTAGGCCCAGTCTTCCTTCCGGGTAAGCCAGACCTGGTCGACAGCGTCCGGCGGCCGCTTGATCGGGACGATGGAGTCTTTGGTTTCCATCCCCCTCACCTTGATGACGTCTTCCCACTGCTGGATGCAGACGTATCCTCGTTCATCCACGAAGCCCTCGGTGCGGCCCCAGTCCTCGTTGTTTGAGCGCACGGTCCACAGGTGGTTGCCGTGGAAGTGCATCTGGTGGAAGACAATCCCGCAGTTGACGATGCGGACCAGTTGCCCGCCGCGCAGTGAGCCGATGGTCGAGCCTTCGGCGAACTCCCGGGCGTCGAACTGCCGTGGGTATCCCGAGATGGTGGTCTCCTCATCGGAGGCCCGGTTCAACGCCTCGTTGCGGGTCATGCCCATGGACTCGTAGCCGCTGCGGCCGTTAAGCGTGAAGTAGCGCGGCACGGCCTTCTGCCGGACCGGGTCCACGGTGCCGCCCTTGGCCTCGATGTTGGCCCATACCGGATCGATGGCGTGGCAGAGCCAGACCCACTGGCGTTCGAATTCGGCGGCGTCAGGCGAGATGCACCAGGCGTCCGACGGGTCCATGACAACCAGCGCTCCGTACAGGCCCAGGGTCCGTTCCACCGGCTGGTTGCCTGGATCGCTGTAAATGTAGACCCCGGGGTCCGGCGCTTTCAGTTCCAGCGTGCCGACCTTGCCAGGAGCGATCTTGCCCGTGCTGACATTTTCGCCGTCGTCGCCTGCCTTGTGGATGGCCAGCTCGTGGTCCTTGGCCAGCCGGTTGTGCACGCGCAGCGTGATCGTGCTGCCTGTTTCGGCAACGATCACCCGCTCGGGCATGAAGCTGCCCCAGTGGGCCCTGCGGACGTAATATTGGCCGGGATTATGCGGATCCGGCGCCAGCGGCGTCGGCGTTCCGCGTGGCGGTTCCGGCGCCCCAACCGGGTAGATCCGGCTGTCCACCCAGGTGTCGTCCTTCAGGAAGACCTTGGGCTTGATGGTAAGGCTGGGATTGGCGTCGTTCTTCTCGGTGGGGCGGTCGCCGAACCCTCGGAAGTAGACCAGCGAGTCATCCACCATCTTGAGGTAGCCCTCGTTGATGTAGACGTCCAGCACTTCCCGGTCCGATTCCAGCAGCTCCGTGTCCTCCGCTTCATCAGTCGTCTCGTCGGTGGGCTCCAGATCCTCAGCCTCATCGGTCGCCTTGTCAGCCGGCTCCAGGTCCTCAGCCTCTTCGGTAGCCACGCCGGTCGCGGCACCTGGCGCTAGATCGGTGGGCTCGGGTGCCTCAGCCTCTTCGGTCGGCGTCGAGGTCCGCGCATGGGCCGGCTGCGCACCGGCCAGTGCCAGCGCGCCGAGCCCCGCGGCAGCCCCGTACTTCACAAAGCTCCAGCGGCTCACCGGCGCGTCCTCGCCGAGGCGGGTCCCGGCGTCGTCGTTGTGCTGAACGTTGTTTTCGAACTCATTCATGGCCGTGCTCCAACCAACCGGGCTCGCATAGCGTTACGGGTGCTAGGCAGGCCCTTACTAGTCCTCCAAATATCGTGCGCGTCAGGCCGTTTGGAACCCCGGTTCCTTCGGTCTCAGACCCGACAGTACGTTCCCCAACTACTGTCATCATTTCCGTACCCCAATTACGTATGGATGGTGATTGTGACAGCTTGCAGCGGCGACCTTGTAGAAAAGTTTGGAAGCGGAGCAAAAATGAACCTGCTTTCGGGCCATTGTTGCTTGAGGCCGTTGCTCCTTCAGAGCATTATCATCGCGCCCTCTCAGAGGTATACTGTGCCAACCGAATAGGGCAGGAGAGTATCTCCGTCGGTATTCCTGCCGGAGGCCGTGAGCAGAGTGTGCAGGTCGGCCTGACGATGACCAGGACTGCCCTGACTGGGGCGGCTAGCCGAGCAACATGGACTCCCCGTGGTCCGTGTTCTCCTGGTTTCCCGTCACGCGGATCAGCTGGTCAAGGTGGGGTGAGGCTCTACGGCTGGCTGTAACGGCAGGGCTCATTGCAAGGGCACGAAATTTTGTCCAGCAATGCTTCGTACGGCCGGCTACGAATTCTCATTGAGGATGCGCAGGCGCTCCTGGTATTCCTCGGTACTTAGTTTCCCCCGCGCATACCGCTCCTCCAGAATGCCCCGGGCACGTGTAGCTTCTCCGCTCCTGCGGCTGCCTCGGTTGGGGCCGGCGGACAGGGCACGTACCAGGAAAACGATGAGCAGGACCAGGCCCGTGAGCAACAGAAGGCCGAAGATCCACATCCACGCCATGCCGAATCCCATAAAGTCCATCATTGCGGGTCTCTCCTTTCAGGGTTGTTTTGGGCCGGATCCGTCTTGCGGCGGCCGGCAGCGTCGTTTGTACTGCTTATGTGTTTCCGGCTTTCTTCGCGTTCCATCGTGTTCCCGTCTTCGGCGGGCTGGCCGGGAAGATATACGCTCCGTGGCGGCCCTGCTTTCCGCTGCTCCCGCCCGAGGGCGATAAAGGCAGCGATGGAGAAGATGAAGACCAGGATGCTGGTCCATATGTTGAGGCGGAGGCCCAGCACGAGTTCGGCGTCGTCGATGCGCATCGCCTCTATCCAGACGCGTCCGAGCGTGTAGTAGGCGGCGTAAAGCCAGAAGAGACGGCCGCCGCGGAATCCGAAACGCCGGTCCAGCAACAGGAGAATGCCGACCCCGAGCAGGTTCCACAGGGACTCATAAAGGAACGTGGGGTGGAAGAGGGTACCTGCTGGCAGGCCGGCAGGATAGTCCGGGTTGCCGGGGTCGATTTGAAGTCCCCAGGGCAGTGTTGTCGGGCCTCCGTACAGCTCCTGGTTGAACCAGTTTCCCCAGCGGCCGATGGCCTGGGCGAGCAGGAGCCCGGGTGCGGCCGCGTCCATGAAGGAGGTGAGGCGTACTCCGGAGCGGCGGCAGCCGATCCATGCCCCGAGCAGTCCCAGGGCGACGGCGCCCCAGATCCCCAGGCCGCCGCGCCAGATCTGGGGGATCAGGGACAGGTCGCCGTTGGGGCCGAAATAGGCGTCCGGTGACGAAACGACATGGTAGAGGCGGCCGCCGATGATGCCGAACGGGATGGCCCACACAACGATGTCCCATACGGCGTCTTGCGGTCCTCCGCGTTGTTTCCAGCGGGCGGAGGTCAGCCACAGGCCGGCGGCAATTCCGGTCAGGATGCACAGTGCGTAGGCATGTATGGTCAGGGGCCCGATGGTGAAGCCGGTCCAGTCCGGGCTCGGGATGCCCGCGGTTAAGGCAGGGCCAATGGCTGGTTTCATGGTCTAGCTTCCTCTGGTAAATGCATTTCTCGCAGCCTTGCTGTTGGCGCTCGTTTCGTTCTTGCCTGCCTGTGGAAGCAGTGAATTCCTTAGCCGGAGCCAAACCTCCGGCCATATGTACTAATCTACATAGTAGCTAGTTAAAGGTGTTTTCGCGGACAACAGCAGCAGCGGCAGTCCGGTTCAGGGCGGGCGCACTGTGGATGGAGAAGCAGAAATGGATACGCTCGATTTAGCCGTCATTGCCGCCGGTATCGCTTTGATAGGATTCCTCGCCTGGTACTTTTTCCGGCCCCGGAAAGCGACGCGCGCCGAGGTTTCCGGCGGCGTCCAGACGGTCGACATTGCGGTGCGCGGCGGATACACACCGGATCTGGTGCATGTGACGGCAGGTACCCCGGTCAGGCTGCGGTTCAACCGGCAGGACAACAGTGACTGCACCAGCCGGGTCGTCTTTCCCGACCTGCGCAAAAGCGCATCGCTGGCGGCGTTCGGCACCACGACGGTTGACCTGGTCATTGACGAGCCCGGAGAGTATCCCTGGGCCTGCGGGATGAACATGCTGCACGGCCGCCTGGTCGCCGAACCTGCCGGAACTGCACCGGCCGATACCGGCCGGGAGGAAGAAGCCGAAACGGCCCGCGCCGTCGGCGTCGGACCCCGGCTCGAGGCCAACCAACCCCGTGAACGCGCCGAGTTCATGCTCCCCGGCGCGCTGCGCAGCATGCTGATCGACACCGTGAAAGCCGAATCCCGGCTGCAGCGTATCGACGGCGTCGAATCAGCGGAGATCAATTTCGGCGCCGAACGTGCCGTGCTGGTATACGACCCGGAGCGCGCGGGCACCAACGAGCTCGAAAAAGCCGTCACCGACGTTACCGGCTTCCCCGCCCGCCTGCGCCCCGAGCCGGGGAGCGAACCGACCGAGGAGGCCGAAGCGGAAGCCCAGCACCAGGAGGTGCGGGACCTCAAATGGCGCGTGGCGCTCGGAACCGTGTTGACGGTTCCGGTGCTCTACGCGGCCATGGTTTCGCACTTCATCGGCAGCCGGTTCGTCCCGGATTTCCTGGAAAACCCGTATACGCAGCTGGTGCTGACCCTGCCGGTGATGTTCATTGTCGGCTGGCCGATCCACCGCATCGGCTGGCGCGCCCTGGCCAACCGCTCGGCGGAAATGAACAGCCTGATCGCCCTGGGAACCGCGGCCGCTTTCGGATACAGCCTGGCAGTGACCTTCTTCCCCGGGGTGTTTCCCGAAGAGGTCCGCGAGGTCTACTACGAGGTCGTCAGTTTCATCGTGACGGTCATCCTGCTGGGCCGCCTGGTGGAAGCCCGCGCACGTTCCGGCACGGGCGAGGCCATCCGCGCGCTCCTGGCCCTGACCCCGGCCACCGCCAGGGTGCTCAGGGACGGACAGGAAGTCGAAGTCGACGCCAACGAAGTGCAGGCCGGAGACAAAATCCGCGTACGCCCGGGGGAGAAGATTCCCGTCGACGGGGAAATCATCGAGGGACGGTCCACCATAGATGAATCAATGATCACCGGCGAAAGCGTCCCGGTCAGCAAAGGCGCCGGCGACCCGGTCACCGGGGCCACGGTGAACACGACCGGGGCATTCACCATGCGCGCTACCCGTGTCGGTGCCGAAACCGCCCTGGCGCAGATCATCAAGCTCGTCCAGGAAGCCCAGAGCTCGAAGGCACCCATCCAGCGCCTCGTCGATACCGTTGCCGGATACTTTGTGCCCGCGGTCGTCTTCATAGCCGTCATCGCCTTCGTCGTCTGGTTTGTCGTCGGTCCGGCCCTGACCCTGGCCGTGGTCGCGGCGGTGAGCGTTCTGATCATCGCCTGCCCGTGTGCGCTGGGCCTGGCCACACCCCTGTCGATCATGGTTGCCACCGGCAAGGGGGCCTCCATGGGCGTGCTGGTCAAGAGCGCCGAAGCTCTTGAATCCGCGCACAAGGCCGATACCGTGGTGCTGGATAAGACGGGCACGATCACCAGGGGCGAGCCGTCCCTGACCGATCTGGTTCCGGCTGCGGGCCAGGACCCGGACGAACTGCTGCGTCTCGTCGCTTCGGCAGAAGCCGACAGCGAACACCCGCTGGCCGCGGCCATCGTCCGGAACGCGCAGGAAAAAGGGCTGCGGCTCTCACCCGTGAGCGCCTTC